>JAJQAZ010000029.1 GCA_021203545.1 Tannerellaceae bacterium
CTATAAATGTTATTATAAAAACGTCGAATTTATGAAAAAGGTTAAGGATTCGTTTACATGTTAGGATATTTGATAAAATATATTTTTATCCTGTTTGTTTTTCTAGTTCTTCCATGGTATGTCGAAATTATCATTTTAATTGGTGATTTGTTTCTCACTGGATTTGGATTAGATGAAATATTAATGATAATTTGTATTGGATATAAGTTGTTTCATCGGGACGAGTACTGATTTTATTAATATTGAGCTGAAGATGAGAGAAAAAAGAAACTCAATATTATTAAGTCAGAATAATTAAATAACATCAAAATGTGCTACGAAAGGAGAAAAAATGGGTTTATTTGATAGTTTTGCAGGGGGTTCCAAAAGGCGCAGGGATATAGAAGATATCAATGCTATTTATGGGAGTATGATAAATAACATGGATTCCGCGCAGATGGTTACATATCAGTGCCGACGTTGTGGGATGCGCAAGACAGTATCAACGCCATCGCATTTACCTAATAATATGGTATGTAGGGGGCGAAATGGAAGAGAAAGTCTTGGTCGGCATATTTGGGAGAGACTTTAAGATCAAAAGGATGCGCATAAGTACCATGTGCTTATCAGCATCCTTTTTTGTTGAATAATAGGCAATTGGAATATGGGAATAAGCAAAAAAGAAATTTCAAACATTGCGTCAAGTCAAGAGAAATTTGTCTTACAGCACCCACGATATTCCTTTGAAGATATCATACTGACTTATGCTGTCAAGGAGCAGTTTGAAGATTTCGTTTCCTTTTACCAAAACCGTAGTCTCCTGTTTGACGAATGGGGGTTGCGAAAACGATACAAGGATCGAAACAATCTGTGCCTGAATTTTTATGGTGATTCGGGTTCTGGGAAGACTGTAACGGCACATGCGCTCATAAATCTTCTGGGCAAAGAGATTTTGCAGGTCAATTATGCAGACATCGAATCAAAGTACGTAGGAGAGACGTCCAAAAATCTTCAGGAGCTGTTTCGGTTTGCCCGTGAAAATGATGCGGTTATTTTATTTGATGAGGCCGATGCACTTCTGAGCCGTCGGGTAACGGATATGAGCAGTGCGACGGATGTGAGTGTGAATCAGACACGTTCGGTTTTGTTGACTCTATTGGATACACATGATGGAATTGTGATATTCACCACAAATTTTATCAGCAACTATGATGTGGCATTTATGCGTCGCATACAGTATCATATTCGGTTTGAACTGCCGGATTGTGAGCAGAGGAGGAAATTGTGGGAATTTTATCTGGACACAGATCTTCCGCACAATGTAAACACGGAAGAACTGGCTGAAAAATATGAGGGAATCTCTGGCGCTGATATTTCCAATGCGGTGTTTCAGGCAGCAATCACCACGGCGAGAAAGGCAGAAACTGTGATGTCACAGGACAATCTTGAACAGGCCGTCAGACAGATTATGGAAAGTAAACTGGCTCATGCCCCACAGATAAAAGTGACAAAAAGAGAAATATCGGAAGAATACGTCCGAGAACAGACTGGAGGGAAAATACAATGATTGCTACCGCATTGATTCTGGGTGCGACGCTGATTGTCGGCGTGACACTTTTGGCAAAATACTGGAACAGGGTTGTGGATGTTTTAAAAAAGTCCATACAAAAGTTACAGTCTATTGTCGCCGGGGCACTGGTCGGAAGTGCCGTATTCATCAGAAAGCTGGGAGATCGGTATCAGAACCGCACAAAGCACTATTCTAAAACAAATCTCGGGAAATGGGAGGAAACGATCGTTTCCTATGAGCAAACCGCGGAGGAAATTCCGGAGGAATATCGGAATTCTGCGGAGAATGTAGAGGAGTATGATCTGACGATGGAACTCGAGTTACAGTTAAAAAACAGCAGGTGAGGATATGGGGCTTAAATATATAGAAGAAGATAAAAGTGGAACAATCAGTGGGGCAGTTTCAGAAATCAAAAAATCGGTCAATTATCTTTTCCAGTCGATGGCGGGTAAGGATAGTCTGGACAGCCTCCTGCAAAGACTGGGAGAGTATACGGATTCTATCATAGTGCAACGCAGAGATGAAGGAAAAGAATTTCAGGAGGGTGTCTGTATGTTGAGCGTTGGCACTGATCCGGATGCAGTTGATATTGAGCTCTTCTTCGTGTTTGAGAATGAGCAGCATGTGATAGAGACGCGGAGGCTGAAAAATCAGATGTCCAGATCAGCGCTGACAGATGAAGCATTTGAAACAATACAGACAAAAAATGCAATGAAGTTTGAAATCACGGGTTAGCGGCCGTGCAGTATTTATTTATCATTCTGGTTTTGATTTGGAATTTTCTGAGTTGGATTGTTCCCCTGTTAGTTCGTTTCATAATATCAGTATTCAAAACAGTGTTTCATATTCTCGAGCTGATGTTGACAGGTCTGATCCATATTCCTGAACAAGGGATGACGGCCTGGGCTTTTCTGGGGATTTTGTCTATTCTTCTTGCGCTTGGAATCATAGGTTACTGCGCCGTCGACCAGATAATAAGAGAAAAAAATGGAAAGGCTCTGAAGAGGTATCTGGATGAAAACTGCCATGAATGTGGGTATGTGAATGCTTATACATGGGGTAAGACACTCCCGCAGTTTGCAGAGAAAAAGTATAGTAAAGATGAGTCTTTTCACTCTATCACCAGTGAATTTGCGCGGTCTATGGAGGCAAAATATGTCAGCGGGCAGCGCGATGAGTGGATGCATGCGATCATCGAGTATCTGACGAGCCATCTTATGGCGGACACGCAGGAACTGGTTACTGTCTTCCGGAATAACTTCAAGTATACCCATGTCACACCTTCTGTACAGATTGTGCATGACGGAATGGAAGCGTTGCTGAAAGAGGAGCAAAGAGACGGGAAAAGGATAATAGAAAAAATTCCTCTGGATGAAGAGACCGTGAAAGAGATGTATCCTGCATTGGGAAAAAATCTTCCAAAGGAATATTTGACTGCATATAAGATCAGTGACAGGTTTATTTCTGTAGAGGATATGAATCAAGGGAATCTGGAAAGCAGGGAGATGTCGCTTGACGATTTGGGGATAATATGAATCGACCTATGGAAGATGGTAAAGAAAACAAGTCGGCGTGAGCGGGTCAAGCGCGGCGAAAGAGTGATCTGAAAAGAATGGCGGGTATTGTTAAATATCCGCTGTTTTTTTCTGGGGATGGTAATTGAAATGCAGTAAAAGATTGGTTAT
>JAJQAZ010000061.1 GCA_021203545.1 Tannerellaceae bacterium
TACTATAAACCTAAAACACATTATTTAACTACCTGATCGGACAGAGCCTATTAAGCCCATATTTTATTTCAAAAATTATTCTCTGTTTGGCATAGCATTCTCCCCTATGTCGCAGGCTTAAGAGAAAAAAGAATAGAAAAAAGACTTAATCTCTATTAATCATCCTATCAGAAAAAAAGCTTTAAAACCAACCTACTTATTCCTAAAAGTTGTATCTTTACAGCGATGAAAAATGCAGTAAAATATCTGTTTACGTTCATGCTGGCTGCTTTGATCTTTTACGGAGGCGCCGGGATCAACCTTGTATCCTACTGTTGCGGGGATTGCCGCATGGCTGGGGTTGAGGTCGTATTGAACGAAAAATGCTGCGAGATCCATGATCATCATCACCAATCCACTCACCAACATCACAAGGATTGTTCACATACACACCATTCACCCGAAGTAAACCACAGTCACTCCGGAATCGTTTTCCAAGAAGAAGATTGTTGCGACTTGCAACGGTTGGATTTCGAATGGGATAACAGTATTACCCATATTCAGCAACCGGCTCCCGTAGAACTGGATCTGTCTGTTATGGGACTTCCTTCACTTACATTATTAACTGTCCTGGTAGATAAGGACGCAGAGGCCGGACCGGATCAATACATTCCGCCACTCATAGTCTGCCCCCGTGTATACTTATCTCTCCTTACTACGCTTCTGATTTAAATACAACTTTTTAATTGTCAATTGTACATTCTCAATTGTAAATTTATGGTGTGCTGTTTACCGGCAGCTTTATACTTTTTATTTAAGTTGAATTTTTAAATCAGTAAAAATGCGTAAGCTAAACTATATATTATTGTTAGTCACCTCCCTGGCCTTACCGGCACAGGCAGCGAACCTTATTAAAGGATATGTATCCGATGATACGAAAGATGTTATTATCGGTGCCAACGTATATTGGGAAGGAACCCAGCAAGGAACTACTACCGATATAAACGGATATTTTGAAATAGAACCTGTAGAAGGCCACTCACGTTTGGTAGTCAGCTACATTGGTTATACTACGCAAACCGTAATAGTTACAGACACTTCCGAACCGCTCCGGATCATACTGAAAGGCGAAATTGAGTTGGACGACATCGTTGTAAGCGAACGGAAAATGGGAACCATTGCTTCCCGTATTTCCGTTTTACAAACCCAGAAAATCACATTCGACGAATTATGCCGGGCAGCCTGCTGCAACCTGGCGGAAAGTTTCGAAACCAACCCGTCTGTCGATGTATCCTATTCGGACGCGGCAACCGGAGCACGGCAGATCAAACTACTCGGGTTATCCGGAACCTATGTACAAATGCTTACCGAAAATTACCCCAACTTCCGCGGGGCGGCTTCGTTATACGGTCTGGACTACATACCCGGCCCCTGGATGGAAAGTATCCAGGTATCCAAAGGAACCTCTTCCGTAAAGAACGGATACGAGGCACTCGCCGGACAAATTAACGTAGAGTTTAAAAAACCGCCTACTGCGGATATATTCTCAGCCAATGTCTTTGCAAGCGATGCCGGGCGGATGGAAGCCAATAGCGATGCCTCCTGGCATATCAACGATAAAGTATCTACCGGATTACTGGTACACTACTCCAACGATAAACAGGAGCACGACGGGAACGATGATGGTTTCCTGGATACCCCGCTTACCGAGCAGGTAAACCTGATGAACCGCTGGTATCATCAACTGGATAACTATATTTCCCAGTATGGGGTTCGTTACCTGCATGAAAACCGTACTGGCGGACAAGCAGTAAAACACCATCACTTTGATGATCCCTACCGGATCAAACTTCGCACCAACCGTGCCGAACTGTTCACCAAACAGGCCTATATTATTGATAAAGAAAAAGTAGAGAGTGTGGCAATGATCCTCTCCGGTTCTTACCACGAACAAAAGTCCATGTACGACCGGACTCCCTATAATATCTACCAGACAAATATATATACCAGCTTGCTGTATGAAAAAGAATTCAGCCCTATGCATAGCCTGAGTACCGGACTGAGCCTTAACCACGACGGCTTTGCGGAAAACCTCACCATGCCGGGAGCAGAAAGGCAAACATTCAACCGGGATGAAACCGTATACGGGGCATATACACAATATACATTCAACCTGAACGATAAACTGATCCTGCTGGCCGGTATCCGGGGTGATTATAGTACACTATACGATTTCTTTGTAACTCCGCGTGTACATGTAAAATACAATCCGTTTGAATGGTTCCATATCCGTGCCTCGGCAGGAAAAGGATTTCGTACAGCCAATGTACTGGCAGAAAACAACTTCCTCCTGGCCAGCAGCCGCAAAATGGAAATCGCATCCAACCTGGACCAGGAAGAAGTCTGGAATACCGGGCTGAATCTCTCTTTCTATATCCCCTTATTCGGGAAAGAACTATCCCTTACCGGAGAATGGTATTATACGGACTTCCTTAAACAGGTAGTGGTTGATATGGATAGCGATCCACATGCCGTACGGTATTACAACCTGGATGGAAAATCTTATTCCAATAGTTTCCAGATAGAAGCGACTTATCCCTTTTTCCGTGGTTTTACAATGACAGCAGCCTACCGGTATACAGATGCAAAAACCGATTACAAAAATGCAGACGGAACAATCGAACGGCTAAAGAAACCATTAGTTAGCGACTATAAAGGCTTAGTTACTGCATCTTACCAGACCCCACTCAAAAAGTGGCAGTTTGACTTAACGGGACAACTCAACGGTGGTGGGCGCATGCCCAAACCGGATGCAACAAACCCATTATGGGACAACCGGTTCAAAGCATTCACCATATGGAATGCACAGGTAACAAAATATTTCCGTACCTGGTCGGTCTACCTGGGAGCAGAAAACATGTTTGATTTCAAACAAAAGAACCCGATCATTGCCTACGACGAACCACGGGGAGACAATTTCGACGGAACCATGGTATGGGGGCCCGTACACGGACGTAAATTCTATGCCGGCATTCGGTTTAACCTTAGCCGGGACTAAGAAAATGAAAAATGAAAAGCGAAAAATGAAAAAGTATGTACACAGACATATCCTTTGTTCGGCATAGCGTCTTCGCTACGTCGTTAATAAAAGTGAGGCTCCTGCCTCACATGAAGCTGGAGCTTCATAAGATTTTAGCGACGTAGCGAAGACGCTACGCCGAACA
>JAJQAZ010000146.1 GCA_021203545.1 Tannerellaceae bacterium
CACGGTCGTGTCCGTCCTGACCCATTTTAGCGATCATGATACGTGGCTGGCGACCTTCTTTCTTCGCAAACTCTTCTGCCAGTTCAGAGGCTTTCATGAAGTCTGCATCTTTTCCTGTTTCCGATGAATACACGCCTGATATAGTTCTGATAATTGCTTTATAACGTCCTGCAACCTCTTCGCAGGCATCTGAAATTTCTCCAAGAGTTGCACGCAAACCGGCAGCTTTCACAGCCAGTTCCAACAAGTTTCCGTTTCCGGTACGTGCACATTCGGTGATATCAGCCAGTGCTTTCGCAACCGCATCGTTATCACGGTTGGCACGCAGTTCATTCAAACGCTCAATTTGTTCCAGACGTACCGCCGTATTATCAATTTCAAGAATATCAATCGGATCTTCTTTTTCCAGACGGTATTTATTCACACCTACAATTGTCTGGTTACCGGAGTCAATACGTGCCTGGGTACGGGCTGCGGCTTCTTCGATACGTAGTTTAGGCAGACCTGTTTCAATCGCTTTCGCCATACCGCCCATGCTTTCAATTTCCTGAATCAGTGCCCAGCCTTTTTCTACCAGTTCATTAGTCAGGGACTCTACATAATAAGAACCGGCCCACGGGTCGATCTCTTTACAGATCTGAGTCTCTTCCTGAATATATATCTGTGTATTACGTGCGATACGCGCAGAGAAATCGGTCGGCAATGCGATCGCTTCGTCCAGCGCATTGGTATGCAGAGACTGGGTATGCCCCAAAGCTGCAGCCATGGCTTCGATACAGGTACGTCCTACGTTATTGAACGGATCCTGTTCGGTCAGCGACCAACCGGAAGTCTGGCTATGCGTACGAAGAGCCAGAGATTTCGGATTCTTTGCACCAAAGCTTTTTACGATCTTCGCCCACAACATACGTGCCGCACGCATTTTGGCAATCTCCATGAAGTGGTTCATACCGATCGCCCAGAAGAAAGAGAGGCGGGGAGCAAAAGCATCCACATCGATACCGGCATTGATACCGGCACGCAGATACTCCATACCGTCGCACAGTGTATAAGCCATTTCAATATCTGCTGTCGCACCGGCTTCCTGCATATGGTATCCGGAGATAGAGATAGAGTTGAATTTAGGCATCTTCTGTGATGTGTATTCGAAGATATCAGCGATGATTTTCATGGAAAATTCAGGCGGATAAATATAGGTATTACGCACCATGAACTCTTTCAGGATATCATTCTGGATAGTTCCGGCCATTTCTTCGAGTTTAGCACCCTGTTCCAGACCCGCATTAATGTAAAAGGCTAATACAGGAAGTACGGCACCATTCATCGTCATGGAAACAGACATTTTATTCAATGGAATACCATCAAACAACACTTTCATATTTTCCAGCGAACAGATAGAAACCCCTGCTTTTCCTACGTCACCTACTACACGTTCATGGTCGGCATCATATCCACGGTGTGTAGCCAGGTCGAATGCAACCGACAGGCCTTTCTGCCCGGAAGCCAGGTTACGGCGATAGAATGCATTTGATTCTTCCGCAGTAGAGAAACCGGCATACTGGCGGATGGTCCATGGACGCATGGCGTACATACCACTATACGGACCACGCAGATAAGGAGGTAAACCGGAAGCATACTCCAGATGCTCCATACCTTCCAGATCTTCTTTTGTATATACTGATTTTACACCGATCTGTTCGGGTGTATTCCAGTTAGCTTCAATACCGTTGGCTTTTGCCCACTCTGCACCATTCGTTGCAGCAAATCCGGCATTTTTTATATCTATATTTCTAAAATTCGGTCTCATAATATTTTTTTTAAGTAGTTATCAGCCACTTTGTGGCTTAGTAGTCATCGCTTCGCTAGTAGTTAACACTCACTTCGTTCGTTAGTAGTTATCGTTCGTAAAACTCACTCGTAGATCCTTTTTCTTCTACTTGACTACCAGCGACTGTAAGGAGCGATAACTCCTTGACTACTTTATTAACTTTGTATTAAATGCTTTTAATGTTTCGAGGACGTTGCTCTTTACATGGATGAACTGATCTATTCCCTGAGCTTTCAGTTCGTCCATACAGGCAGGTGCACCTGCTACCACAAGAGTTGCTTTGCCGTCGAGTGCTTTGTAAGCAGCCGGAGCATATTCTGCATATTCATCGTCACTTGAACAAAGAACAACAATATCAGCATTTGCATTTAAAGCAGCTTCAACACCAGCTTCAACAGTCTCGAATCCTAAATTATCAATCAGTTTATATCCTGCACAACCAAAGAAGTTGCTTGCGAACTGCGAACGGGCCAGACGCATCGCCAGGTTTCCGATAGTAAGCATAAACACGGTTGGAGTTTTTCCGCTCTTTTCTGTAGCCAGACGCAATTCTTCAAACTCCGCAGCACCCCGTGAGAAATCAAGAACCGGTATCGCTGTTGCTCCGGTTGCCGCACAACCACAGGAATCGGCTTCGCACTGAATTTTCTCCGCAGCAGTTTCTGTAAAGTTCGGATACTGGTTTGTTCCCAGTAATATCTCCCGGCGGGTAGCCACCGCTTTTTTACGGGCTGCATTCGAAGCATTTACCGCATTCTGTACATCACCGGCTTTTACCGCAGCATAGAAACCACCCTTCTCTTCTGTTTCCAGGAACAGGTTCCAGGCTACTTCCGCGATTGAGTTGGTAAGTACTTCCACATAATAAGAACCGGCAGAAGGGTCGACCACTTTATCAAAATGGCACTCTTCTTTCAACAATAATTGTTGATTACGGGCAATACGTTCCGAGAAATCATCCGATGTCCGGTAAACCATATCAAACGGATGAACAGTAATAGAATCAACTCCGGCAATAGCAGCCGACATTGCTTCTGTCTGGGTACGCAACATATTTACATGTGCGTCATATATTGTCATGTTCCATTCCGAAGTCTGAGCGTGCAAAGCAATCTTTGCCGCACATTTACATTCCGGGTTGTATGCTGCTACGATTTCAGCCCATAACCAACGGGCAGCACGGAACTTAGCAATTTCCATAAAATAGTTGGCGCTGATACCAAAATTAAATTTGATATTCTTAGCTACCTCATCTACTGTAAAACCGGCTTCGGTCAGTTTAGCGATCAGTTCATTTCCCCAGGCAAGCGCATATCCTAACTCCTGAGTAATATATGAACCGGCATCACTGAAATAACAGGCATTTACAGCCAGAACTTTGTAACGGGGTAACGCCTGTCCGGCTTTGAGCACAGCCGCAGCACATTCCACCCAGTTTTCCATCTCTTTACCTTTTAACAAAGACTTTTTAAACGCATCAAAGCCTACAGAGCCTACACATTTTTCCAAATCCGCCCCTTTTTCTTTCAGGTAAGCAGCCAGGATATTGATTAACTCTTCAGCTTTGCAAATACAGGTATTGAAGTTCAGTTCAGCAGCCTGCGGACAAATGCCTTCTAACAGGACAGCAATGTTTGCTGCATTTACTTCATCCCCTTTAATGCAAAAGCCCAACGAATCAACACCTTTTTGTAACAGATCAAGGGCTTTTTCATTAGCGGCTTTAAAATCCGAGACTTTGATGTTTTGGCGTACCTTCCAATCGTTGTCTTTTTTGGTTCCCCGTACATAAGGGAATTCACCGGGAAGAGAAGTCGTTGTGTTCAAGCCTTCCAAATCTTCCGCACGATAGAAAGGATTTACATTAAATCCTTCGCTTGTTCTCCACACAAGCTTTTTCTCAAATGGCGCTCCTTTCAGGTCGGCGGTAATTTTCGCCATCCATTCTTCCGTAGAAACGGGAGGAAATTCTGAGAAAAGTTTTTCTTTTGATTCTGCCATAATATTATTTGTTTATAAAAACTGGTATTAGTAATAGCATTATAAGGCAGTAGCCCAATAACAAAGGGCAAAGGTAGGAAATAATTGATAATTGACAATTGACAACTGATAATTATTCACTGCACTTTTTATTGCTTATCTTCAACCCTTTAGAGCCGGAATAAAGAAGAAAAACAAAAGCGGCTTTGTACCCCGGGAGCTATAAGGAATTTAGAAATAACCCGGAGTTTACAACCGGTGAGATTCAATAAATGCAGAAGTATTTTTAAAACTCTATTTTACAACACATTACAATTTCATTTCAAGTTACCCAGGGTTGAAACCCAATGCCATCAACTTAAGGATTTTTTCTTGTTGGTCGAAGGGGATTTGCAATCCCCGCCTGTGGGATATAAGGATTTGTAATCCGCTTACAGATTCCTAACTCTCTATTTAAGGGGTATTCATTTGTTTGTCGGATCACAGATCCTAATACTCGTTAGTCGGGGATTACAAATCCCCTCCGACCAAAAACTCTTAAGTTGATGGCATTGGGTTGAAACCCTGGGCTAGAATCGATCAGGCTTTCAACCCTCTTATACTTAATGGACGGAGGGGATTTGCAATCCCCGAAAAACATGCCTTAGGATTTGTAATCCTTCTTTCGTATAGTGTATAAATGGGAGTATAAATCCCGGTGATATATTCAAATTAACTCTTCTTCCGTTGGTGCAACTCCTCCGCTTGGTGCAGTTAACAGAATTTCTCCGGTATGACGGTAATAATATATTTCTTCTCCGGCATGTACTATAATTACACCATCCAACATATCATTTTCTATCTCTTCGTATTTTACAGGAACAATCACTCTACCGTCTGATGCTATTACACCATACTGCTGATTATCCCCAACCAAAAACAGAAAATCAGTGGCTATATTATCAGGTTCATATTTTCTCATTGGCATGATCAAACTGTATGTAAGAGGTAGAATTTCTTCTCCTGTAACAGAGAATAAGCCATGTTGTAATTCTTTTCCGGCAACAAAAAACAAAACCTCTCCGCAGAATTGATTGTCCATCTCTTCCATAAAATAAACTTTTTCTTTCCCACTGTTATAACAGGTAACAGCCCTTATCTCATCATATTCAGCAGGAAATATCATTTTACCTTTACTGGTACAAAGCCCCTTTTTAAATTCAGGTTTCTCAACTCCACTCGCAGTAGTAACCATTTCCACAAGTTCAACAGAAAAGTAAAACTCTTCGCCATCCGTTCTGTTTACCACTTCTATATCATCGTATTCAAATGGAATCACAATCTGATTCACAGCATTCACTACTACATATCCTTCCCCATTATCTGCCACAAACCAGGCACCTTTATGTTTTCCCTGATCTATGTATTTCAACAATTCCACATCATCATACATCACAGGAAGAAGTGTTTTACCATTAACTGAAGTAATCCCATATGTACCGTTTTTCTCTAAGTTCAGAAAATTTCCGGTAAGCCTTCTTGTTTCATCCTCCGCCTCTTCCATAGTTATATCATCATATTCAACAGGAACCAGCAACACTCCTTCTGATGAATAAACTCCATATTTATCATTTTTTCCACCCGGAAAACAAAATCAATCACCCCATCCCCGGGATTATAACAATCAAATATCTCTACTTCATCATATTTAACAGGAATAATAATCCGGCCATCCGGCGAAGCCAATCCATATTTACCGTTCTTTTCCAGTTCCAGAAATTGATGCGCCACAACACCGGTTTCTACTTCCAGTACATCTATATCATCGTATATACAACTTAAAAGCCTTTTTCCTTTATCGTTATAAAGCCCTTCTTTACCATTTTCTTTTGTAACCTTTAGCAAACCGGTAATAGTCAAATTATCTACATCTTCATACCTGCGTGGTACAACTGTTTTTCCTTTTTTATTAATAACTCCCTGTTTATCATTATGAGAGATCAAAAACATATCGTGTGCAAACCGTTCCGGCTCATCCTCATACCGTGTTCTTCTTAATCTTTTACCGTTTTGATTATAAATGCCGTATTTATCATTCTTTTCAACAATAATATAATCTCCACAATCCTCTATATCGTCATATTTAACCGGAATCATTTTTTTGCCTTCTACCGAATACAGGCCATATTTATCATTTTTCTCTACCTGCAGGTAGTTTCCTTCCTCATCTATATCATCATATTTAATAGGTATAATGACCTTACCGGTACGATCTATCACACCATACCGGTCTTCATACATACCTTTCGGATCTTCCAGTTCCACTTTAAAAATAGTGGTACGCCATTGTGCCAACCCTTTTATACCATCATAAATAAGAGGAGTTTGCGAGTTTGTCAGCACATCATATAAGCCATACTTATCATCCTTTTCCAAACGGAATACCCCATTCACCATATAATTTATATCATCATATAAAGCAGGGATAATTACATTTCCATACTTATCTTTTACCCCTTCATTGCCGGTTTCCGGATCTGTAAAAATATCAAAATCTTCTTCTTCGGTATGTGATACCCCACGGGGTACCGGTTTCCCGGAACGTACACCGGCCAGATAGATTGTTTCAGCCTTTTTAACCTGTTCTATAAATTCTTTCCTGTATTTAAGCTTATCGGTTCCGGTATTTGCCGATGCCAGCCGGATTACATCCTGTAAAGTAACATCTCCTTTAAATTCAGAATCCCGGAGCAATTGAGAAAACATAACAACAGCTGCAGCAAAATTAAAATCGGTACTATTCTTAGTATCAATTTTTGCACTTACCGGAACCTGTAACAATTCGCTTGTATCAGATTGCGGGTGCTTATAACGCATACTTACATCCAGCCAGTGAAGAGACCTATTTCGCATTTCCTGTTTTGCTTCCGCACCGGGAACTATTTCATAAAAGGCTGTTACCGTATGTCCGGAACCCATATCCCCGGCATCTTTCTCATCATCGTCGAAATCTTCCTCATCCAGCAAACGGGTTTCATATCCTATCAAACGATAACTATCTACCTGTTTAGGATCAAACTCTACCTGTAATTTCACATCCTTTGCGACTGTATACAATGTTCCGGCACCTTCTTCTACCAGTACCCGGTAAGCCTCTTTTTCCGTATCAATGTAGGCATGATTCCCATTCCCGGCCTGTGCCAGTGTTTGCAACATATCATCCCGGTAATTTCCCATGCCATACCCCAACACAGTAAGAAAAACACCTGATTTTCTTTCTTCTTCAACCAATTTCTTTAACTTGTCGGTACTGGATATTCCCACATTAAAATCACCATCCGTACAGAGGATAATCCGGTTATTGCCTTCCGGTATAAAGTTTTCCTTCGCTACTTTATACGCCAGTTGAATGCCATTACCTCCGGCAGTAGAACCTCCGGCTTCCAGCCTTTTTAAAGCGTCTTTGATGATCTCTTTCTTCGCACCGGATGTAGAAGGCAACACCAAACCTTCCTGATCAGCATACACAACAATCGAAATACGGTCTTCCGGTTTCAACGTATCTACCAGTTTGGATAACGAACTTTTTACCAGATCCAAACGCGTTGAGCCCCACATCGACCCGGATACATCGATCAGGAATACAAAATTAGAAGGTGGTAAGAGATGGGTTGGTATATCTCTTGTTTTAAGGCCAATCCGGCATAACAAATTCGACTGGTTCCAGAGACAAATCCCCATTTCCGTACGGATCAGGATCGGTTCTTCCATAGTTGGTTGCCCATAATCATAGGGGAAATAATTTACTAACTCTTCTGTTCGAATGGCATCCCGGGGAGGAAAAACACCCTGTTCCAGAAAACGGCGCATATTACTATAAGAGGCTTTATCTACATCTGCAGAGAAAGTAGACACCGGCTCCTGTTTAACAGACTTAAATTTATTTTCCCCGAATGCCGTATAAGTCTCTTTATCCAACTGATCATACGGACTACCCGAAAGTACAGATGCCGCCCTTATAAAATTAGAAGAAAGCGGTGTTACCGCACCATAACCAACAACGATCATTTCTGACAATGTCTGGGAATCTTCTTTAAGAACCACATTGATCACCGTTCGCCCATTTATGTTTATCTCCTCTGAATTATATCCAATATAACTAAAATAAAGAACTGCATCAGGAGATGCTTCTATTGTATAATTCCCATCAAAATCAGTAAGCGTCCCTGTTTTTGTACCTTTAATTACAATGCTTGCCCCAATAATAGGATCTCCAAAATCATCGGAAACCGTACCACGTACTATTATGGTTTGTGCAAAAACAGGCAATACAACAAAAGAGAGTAAAAGAGTAATCATACAGATGTTCTTCATAATTCCAACTTTTTAATGAACGGCTAAACAGATACGAATCAACGTCAAATATAAACCTAATTATTATCTATTTTATTCTTTCAGATAAAATAATTCATTCTTTATATAATAGAGTACAATAAAAAGCAAATTCCACAATCCGCAGTTCAAAAACTAATTTCATTCTTACGATTTGTTACTTTTTCACTTATTTCTTTGAATTCCGCAGGTCTTCAGCGATATCGCGGTGTTTTTCGGCTTCTTCCTCATTGCCTATGCCTTGATAGCCTTCTGCCAGGTAATCGTGTGCGGGGGCATGATCCCGTTTGATAGAAACGGCTTCTGCCAGGCCACTGACGGCCTCTTCATAGTTTTTTAGTTTCAAATGGCATTTCCCCCGGTTGTAACGGGCCTTAAAAGAGATAGGGCTGATACGAACCGCTTCATTCAGGCAAACATGCGCATCGTACAGTTCGTCCATATCCATAAGGGTAATACCCTTACGTATCCAGGCATCCACAAAAAGCGGATTCATTTTAAGTGCCTTATTAAAATTACGAATGGCGGCATGCGGGTCACGGGCTTTGGTTATACACTCATTACCCATTAAATAATATTCGCGGGCATATTCCTTCAATACACTTTGCTGCCGGTGTAACTCATCCCGTACTTTTTTCAGTTGTTCCTCCTGCGTACGGATACGTTGCAATTTCATACGGAGCAGGCGGCGGGGCAGATCGTTCTGCAACTCATTCCTTTTTCCGATAGCGGCGGCAAAAGAGTCTACCGCCCGGGCGATATTCCCTTTATCAAACTCTTTGATCGCTTCCACATACAACAGTTCCGCTTCGCTTTCCTGAAGGCTCCGTTCTATCAATTGCCTGTCATTAAATATCCGGGCAAACTCAACAATCTCTTTCCGCACAAAGATATCCCGGGACGATATTTTACCGGTCAGTACCAATCCCTCCAGCGAAGTACACCGGCTTAACGCCACATAGGTTTGTCCGCCGGCAAAAACACCCCAGGTCAGGTCTACCACCACACGGCTAAATGTTAATCCCTGGCTCTTATGCACTGTAATAGCCCAGGCCAGACGGATAGGCAATTGTTCGAACGTTCCAACAATCTCTTCTTCGATCCTCTTTTCCTTCTCATTATATTTATAACGGTAATTTCTCCATGAAGTGGGTTCCACCAGATATTCCCGTCCGTCTTCCAGCAACACAAAAACATGTCCGTCCTCATCAATACCCGAAACAATTCCGATTGTTCCGTTTACCCAACGGCGGTCCGGATCATTATCTATAAAAATAACCTGTGCCTGTTCTTTAATAGAAAGTTTCAGTTGGGTAGGTAAGGAGGATTCCGGAAAATCCCCATCGATACGCCCCTCAGCAATATACTCCTCTCCCGGAAGTTCATCCAGTTTTTTCTCATTGATATAATCTACCTGGTCACGCCTGGTCGCCAGCGTAATAAACATATCCTCATTTTTAGGCCTGAATGTAGGGAAATGCCGTTCATTCAGTGTATTCAGTTCCGTAGTACGCGCCGTATTCGTTCGTATCCTGTCCAGTATATTCAGGAATACAGGGTCTGTCTGGCGGTAAGCCTTACGCAATTCTATCGGCACCAGGTTGATCTCCTGAAATACTCTGGCTGAAAAGAAAAAAGGAGTTTTATAAAACAGGCTCAATATCTCTTTCTGGTCGCTGGGTACAACCGGTTTGAGTTGATACACATCACCCACAAATAACAATTGTTTACCCCCAAAAGGCAAACGCATATTACCGGAGTAAACTCGTAAAATACGGTCTATACAATCTATAATATCGGCCCTGACCATAGATATCTCATCAATTATGATCAATTCAACTTCAGCTATCAGTTTCCGGTGAGCCTTTTTATATTTGAAGAAATCAAAGATGCGGCCACTTTTCAGGCTTAGATCCGGGTCGTCGGGCAACATCGGGCGGAAAGGCAATTTAAAAAAGGAGTGCAGAGTAACTCCCTGTGCATTTATAGCAGCAATACCGGTAGGTGCCAATACAACATATTTCTTTTTTACTTCCGAACAGATGTATTTCAGGAATGTCGATTTACCCGTACCGGCTTTTCCGGTCAGAAACACAGATTGCCGGGTATGCTTAATTAACCGCAGGGCATCCTGAAACTCATTGTTATCGGTATCTAATTGAAAAGCCAAATGGAAAGCAGATTTTAACGGCTAATAAACAGCCATGCATCCTGATATTTTGGATTAGTCCGGATTGTTTCGAGGTATTGTTCGGCTTCTTCCCGGTTATCAAAACGGTTGGCATACACCCTGATCCGGTCGCCCCGGACAATTTTATTTACATTCGGGCAAACAGCCGGGTCCACTTTGTTATCAATAAATTCATCCGCCTGTTTATCAGTAACAAAACTGCCGATAATAATATGATACATTTTTTTGTTGACAACAGGAGCAACTTCCGGTTTGCTTTCTTCTATCAAAAGATCTTCCGGCTGTTCCTCTGTCGCAATGGAAAGTTCTTCCTCTTCCGGCTGGATTTCCGGGGTGGTTTCCTGCATAGAAATTGTTACTAACTTAGGAAGCATAGATGCGGCATTCGTTCTCTCCACATCCGTTACCGGTGTGGATACAAGAAAAAACAAAGCAACCGCCGCCGCTGTCGTGGCAACACCCTGCAACAACCGCCGGTATACATGGGTTGATGCACGGGCCGTCTCTTTTTCGCGGGCCATCTGTAACGCGGCCTCTTCCTGTTGCAGTATCTGCAATGTTTTAAGTTGCACAGACGATAAGCCATAGGCTCCCGGTACAGAAAGAAAAGGAGTTCCCGGTTCAAAAATGAGTTCTCCGGTTGCTGATAGATTCAGCTTCCCGATCCGTCCTAACTGCACTACTCCATGCTTTGCTAGAAACATCTGCATCGTTGCCGTATCCTGGTCTACCATTTCCTGCGCATTCTTAAAATCTATCCCATATTCCTGCATATACGACTCTGTCAATAACCCGTCGTTATAACGCAGGGAGCCATTGAATACCACTTCCTTATGAGTAGGAGTAAATACATGTTTTTCCGCATCATACATCGTATGCAATACATGCGAAACAAAACCGCCAAACTCCGGCACAATTACACAATCGTGCTTTTGAAGTAGTTGTTCTATATGGGATACAATCCTAAGCATAACACAAAGATATAGTTTTTTAAATGAATAACGAAAAAAAATAATTTGATTGTTTAAATGCGGAACCCTTTCTGTTTATTTTTGTACTTTCGTCAAACTCAATATTAATCTTAAATAATATGTCAAAGAAATTAAGACCGGAAACATTGTGCGTACAGGCAGGGTGGAATCCGAAAAAAGGAGAACCGCGGGTATTACCTATTTACCAGAGTACTACTTTTAAATATGAGACCAGTGAACAAATGGCCAAACTATTTGACCTGGAAGAGAGTGGCTATTTTTATACCCGTCTGCAAAACCCGACCAATGATGCTGTTGCTGCAAAGATAGCCGCACTGGAAGGTGGAGTAGCTGCCATGCTGACCTCGTCCGGACAGGCCGCCAACTTTTTTACGGTTATCAACATATGCCAGGCCGGCGATCATATAGTAAGTGCCTCGACCATTTACGGAGGTACCTATAACCTATTGTCGGTTACACTGAAAAAATTAGGCATTGACTGCACTTTTATAGATCAGGATGCGGATGAAGAAGAAATCAGCAAAGCCTTCCGCCCCAATACCAAACTATTGTTTGGCGAAACAATTTCAAATCCGGGAGTTATGATCCTGGATATCGAAAAATTTGCACGTATAGCGCACGCGAACGGTGTGCCCTTAGTAATAGATAATACGTTTCCTACTCCTATCAATTGCCGGCCTTTTGAGTGGGGAGCAGATATAATCACCCATTCTACTACCAAATATATGGACGGACACGCTACCAGTGTGGGCGGTTGTATTGTGGATAGCGGTAATTTTGATTGGGAGGCACAAGCAGATAAATATCCAGGGTTATGCGAGCCGGATCCTTCCTATCATGGACTGACTTACACCCAAGCGTTTGGAAAAGGAGCCTTCATTACCAAAGCGACCAGCCAACTGATGCGTGACCTGGGTGCTATTCCCTCTCCGCACAACGCGTTCCTGTTAAACATCGGTCTGGAAACCCTTCACCTGCGGATGCCCCAGCATTGTAAAAACGCACAAATTATTGCCGAATGGCTCGAAAACAACGATCAGGTTGCCTGGGTAAATTATCCGGGGTTGAAAAGTAATAAATACCACGAACTGGCAAAGAAATACATGCCAAACGGAACCTGTGGTGTACTTTGTTTCGGTCTGAAAGGCGGACGTGAAGAGTCTATCCGCTTCATGGACAAGCTGGATTTTGTTTCGATCGTAACCCATGTGGCAGATGCACGTACCTGTGTACTACATCCGGCCAGCCATACACACCGCCAGCTATCAGACAAACAATTGATCGAAGCCGGCGTTGCCCCCGACCTGATCCGCCTGTCCGTAGGCATCGAAAATGTCGACGACATCATAGAAGACCTGAAACAGGCACTGGAGAAATGAGCTACTCTCTACACACATCTTTTCACCCTTGTAGAGGGTAATATATCTTAGCCCCCAGCAACGCTGGGGGATGGATAAGAGGGTCTATGTTTTGGACTGGAAGCCCAGCATAGTCAGGTATAAACTAAAATAAGATGGTTACCTCCGGTTATTTTTATACTATACTGTTCCTACGGAGCGAAATATTTTCTTTATCACCTAAACCCCGGCGTTGCCGCAGGGCTGTTAAATTCTCTGGTATGATTTGTATGAAGTCCTGCAAGGACGGTATATGTTAGCCCAGTACGAAGTGCTGGGTTGATGGATAGAAAAAGAATTTTAGTGCTGTAGGCACGACAGAATAAAAATAGTGACATATTAGGTTGAACATTAATTATGCCGTCCCTTCAGGACTCATGGGTGGAAGGGGAATCTATAACCCACACAGCACTTCGTACTGGGCTAGGATATACCGTCCTTGCAGGACTTAGAAGCAGAGAATTTAAAAGCCCTGCAGCATTACCGGAGCCTAAAATAGAATAGGCCTACGGCCTGAAAAAGAAGTGTGTGGAAAGTGGCAAACTTTTACAGGCCTTTTGGTCCGGGAACATTTAGTCATAGGGTTTTATATACAACGTACTTTTTCCGGAACCTATCGAAAGGATCTTTTTTTCATCAATCAATGCCTTTATATCTTCCAATGCCTGTTTTTTGGTAGAATCATTTAATGCCCTTGCTATTCTGGTTGTAATACTAACATGTTTTTTTACATAGGCCAGTATTCTGTTCTTCCGCTGCAGAGGAGTAAACACACGTTTTTTACGACAATCCCTCTCTTCAACCCTGATCAGAGGGAATAATTCCACCTTTCGACGCAAAGAACGGGAACAGCGGTATTTAACAGTCTTAACTTTCACTTTTAATTTTTTTTCTCCTTTTTCATCTGCTTCCATTTTCGATACAATAGCCGGATAAAAAGTACCGAGTCCTTCCAGCTCAATGATAAATCCGGCTTCCAGATCCACTTTAAAAACATAAACAAACGCATCCAATATGCCTTTCACCTCCGAACCCGAATAAGCAGTCCGGGCAGAGACCAGTTCACATAATCTTTCCATCCCGGTCCGTGCGGTAGGAATGAACCGTGCATGCACTTACTGTTTATCTTCCCGGCCTGCAGGTACAGGAGTTTTATAAATTCCGTATTTCACACCCATAAGTTATGCTATTTAGTATTCGTTACTATAATTATAAAACGAATGAATTATAATTATATTGTGTTCGTATTATTAATTATAATAGATTCGTTTCATAATTATAGAACGAAAACATTCATATGACCAGTTTGTACACTCAATATGATGATTTTAATCACACAAAGTGTTAACTTCGCAGCCAGAACAACGATCTATGGATTTAACATCGCTACCCGAAAGAGCAAAAAAGACCGAAAAGGAGTCAAAACTGTTTTTCAAAGCAATCAAAAAGAACCGGTTACGGGATTTGGATGATACCATTCACGCAATCCACGAAGAAGTTTTCGATGAGATTGATTGCCTGGCATGTGCAAACTGTTGCCGCAGCCTGGGTCCCCGCATTACTGACCGCGATATAGAGAAAATGGCTTCGGCTTTACGGATCAAACCGCATGAGGTAGTGGAACGTTACCTGCGGATAGATGAGGATAAAGATTATGTGTTTAAAGAGATGCCCTGCCCGTTTATCTGCCACGATAATTATTGCAGTATTTATGAGGATAGACCGAAAGCCTGCAGGGAATACCCCCACACCGACCGGAAAAAATTTTTCCAGATACAGGCATTAACGATCCGCAACGCGGCTACCTGCCCGGCTGTATTCGAAATTCTGGAACGGTTAAAACGGGAGTTTTGATTTGTTTTTTCGATCAGTCTCTTTTTTAATTTCTTCCTGATCTCCTGATAAGTATCCAACGCATGCCGGACGATCTGATCCATATTCAAATATTTATATAACCCCAATCTTCCTCCAAAAACAACCTGCGATTCCGCAGCCGCCAGTGCTGAATATTTAGTATATAATGCTTCATTGCGGGATGTTTGTACCGGATAATAAGGCTCCAGCCCCTTTTGCCAATCCAACGGGTATTCTTTGGTTATTACTGTAGTGGGCTGGTTTCCGAATTCAAAATGTTTGTGTTCGATAATCCGGGTGTAAGGAACCTCTTTCTCCGTATAATTCACAACAGCCGCACCCTGATAGTTGGAACAATCCGGAATTTCTGTCTCGAACCTGAGGGAACGGTATTCCAGGGTTCCATATGTATAGTCATAATACTCATCTATCATACCCGTATAGACTGTCAAAGATGCGTTCTCCTGTAAATTTCTGTTTTCTGTAAAGTCTGTATTGAGTAGTATATCGCACTGCTTAAAACAATCCTCTATTATTTTAGTATATCCATTAACCGGTATTCCCTGATAAGGATCGTCGAAATAATTATTATTGAAAACAAACCGTAACGGAAGCCTCTTTATAATATCAGAAGATAATTCCCTGGCGGGTCTTCCCCATTGCTTTTCCGTATATCCTTTTATCAGAATATTGTAGACATCTTTTCCGACCAGCGAGATCGCTTTATTTTCAAAATTATCTTCGTCAACAGGCGGCTGATTTTGTTCCTGTATCTTTTTGATAACCGCTTCCGGTGATGTTATTCCCCACAATTGGTAAAAAGTATGCAGATTGAAAGGCAAATTGTACAATTTACCTTTATGATAAGCTAATGGAGTTAAAATAAAATGATTCATGGTACAGAGTCCGGACATATACTCCCATACCTCTTTATCTTTCGTATGAAAAATATGTGGTCCGTATGTATGGACATTAATATCATTGATTTTCTCTGTGTATACATTGCCGCCAGGATGCGTTCTTTTATCTATTACTAAACATTTCAGTCCATCCTTGGTCGCTTCATTGGCAATAATCGCATTGTATAATCCGGAGCCAACTAACAATAAATCATACGTAGGGTTTTTCATTGGGTTGTCATTATCAATGTAAGAGTCAATTTCTTTTTCTGCTTTTGCTTTATATAAAATAAATAGAACAGATTACCAAAAATAATATATTCTTTTCAAATAGACAATCGTTTTCCCAAACGATATATAGTACGGGTTAACAAATTGGTTAACCGGACTACCGGTTTTTCTGTTTGTAACAGGTCCTCACGGAATTCGCGTAAGATAAGCCAATCAGCCTGTTTGGCCCAGAAACGGAATTTGCTGTTATCGGTTTCTTTTCCGGCCAGCGATACTAATTGATCTAATTCGAAAGATGAGGAGACGATTCCGGCACCGGCACGCATGGCATCGTATGCGTTACACTCCTGTTCCACATGGGTAGGAACCATCAGAATGGGTTTATTCAGGTACATTGCTTCACAAACAGATTCAAATCCGGCAGTTGTCGCATAGGCAGAAGCTCCTTTCATATAGTCAAGGAATTTGCGGTCATTAATCTGGTGAAAGAATAAATTAGGGTTGACCTTTTTTTCTTCCGGTTCTCCTTTTTTATCCCAGAATATCTGTAAATTAACTTCCGGATGAGCCTTCTGCCATGCTATTACTTCTTCACTAAAACCACTGTTTAACAGATAGCCTAACAGGTAATGTCCCCGGACCGGTTCGCTATCCATGACTTCCTGCCGTAACAGAGGAGGTACAACAAATAAATTCCGGTTGGGTACTTCCGGCATTTTAACAAACGACAGGGCGAGTTTTTTGGTTGCTCCCCAGGCTGTCATCCTGGTAAAAAACTTTAGTAATCCCAAAGAGACCGGCCCTGCCTTGGGAAATTCAAAATCAGGATGTAAAAACAGGTATTGATGGGCGATACAGACCATTGCCGGAGCAGGACGGAAAAAGAAGTAGGTAAATCCTGTCAGTAATTCATAGAAATTTATGACCACATCCGGCTGTTTTTCCCGGATGATCCGGCGAATATGAAGCATGCTTTTTCCATATACCGGCAGACGCAGCAAGTTATAAGAGATGCTTTTCCAGAGATTGGCCTGTTTATTCCGGGCTGTGGGAAGGAAATTCGGACTTTCAAACGAATAGAGAGGTGTTCCGATCTTTTCAGTAAAAAAGGCCGGAATAGTCCGTGCCTTGCTACGTCCTACCAATACGGCTTCTACGGAATGTCCCTGATCCGCCAGCTTCCGGCGCAGAGCCAGGGCCTGTGTCAGATGTCCGCGCCCTTCGCCCTGGATGATAAATACAAATTTCATATCGCTATTGTTAAAGAAGAATCCCCTGTATTCCCGGTCACTCCATCCGCCACACAATTTATAATTTCCCATTCTCCGGCTTCTGTCTCCACCAGCGCCGTCAGGCTTTCCACCCAATCGCCGGAATTAAGGTAATGGACGGAACCATAATATGTGTTGGCAGCCTGATGAATATGGCCACAGATTACACCATCGTATTTGCGTGATTCTGCCAGCCGGACTAACTCCTTCTCAAAATCATCGATATAGGAAACCGCACTTTTTACTTTATGCTTTATATATTGTGACATCGAGAAATAGGTTTTTCCTTTGCGGGCGCGCCAACGGTTATACCGTTTATTGAACCAAAGCAGAAACGTATATCCCCAGTCTCCCATCATAGCCAGCCAGCGCATGTGAGTGGTTATGGAATCAAATATATCCCCGTGTGTTACATAGTATTTTTTTTCCATGGGTATAATGGACATAATCCCTTACAATGCGGATATTGGAAAAAGTAAAAGGTACCAGCGCATCCAGAAAATCGTCGTGGTTACCCCGTACATAAATGATCTCGGTACCGTACTGTTCCATGAGCTTCATTAATGTTTTAAAGAAACCGGTATGTTCCTGTTTCCACTTGTTCCGGCTCTTTTTTAATTGCCAGCCATCAATAATGTCTCCGTTCAGGATTAGTTTATCGCAGCGGATTTGTTGAAGAAAGCGTGTTACGGCAGCCGTATGGGAATGTTCGGAGCCCAAATGAATGTCTGATAAAACAACTGTTGAATAATACTTTTGTAACTTCATAAGAGGGTCAATTTGCAAAACAAATTAACCCTCTGAATATTACAGGTGTATGACGCAGCCATGAAAAGAATATTTCGTCTTTATTTTTTAGCCTATTCGATTACATCCGTATAACTAACCTTTCCTTTAAAATGTGAATCTTTGAGTAATTTCTATTGATGACTGGGGGCGTGCGGAAAATATAAGGGTTGAAAGTAGTACAAACGATGAAGCCACCAAAGATGCAATCAGGCTATTACAAGACGGTCCGGACGGGATAAAAGGCAAAAAACGCATTTGTTCCCGGACCTGATCCGGGACCGCAAGAGTACTAATAGTAATTTTTTGGATGAAGGGGATCCCGATAAACCAGGATGTTCCATTTGTAACCAGTAGTGTCCGGAAGATTTATTTTATACTTATATATACTGAAAAAATAAAGTTTTATGCTCTTCTCTTGAGCTAATCTCTATACACACATCTTTTCACCCTCGTAGAGGGTAATATATCTTAGACCCCAGCAACGCTGGGGGTGGATAACAAAGTGGGTATTTCGGGCTGGAAGCCCAGCATAGTCAGGGATAAACTAAAATAGTTGGGTTTGCCCTCCGGCTCATATTTTACTATGCTGCTCCTACGGAGCGGAATATCCTTCTTCTCACCTTAAACCCCAGCGTTGCTGGGGTCTAAGGTATATTATCCTCTACGAGGGTGAAAAGATGCGTGTAAAGAGTAGTCGGGGAAAGGAAATTAAACAAAACCAGCACTTTACAATCTTCCGACCACGACTGATTTATAATCCGCTTTCATATACCTAAATTACAGTTTAATTGGTATTTATTTGTTTTTCGGATCACAGATCCTAATACTCACTTGTCGGGGATTACAAATCCCCTCCGACCAAATATAAAACAGGTAAAGGAATTAGCATTCCTATGTTTCTGTGAGGTAACGTAATGTTTTCATTGCTTGGTTTATATGCATACAAAAAAAGAGGAAACCGGGGTTCCCTCTTTTCTCAATTAATTAATTATTTGCTTATTAGTCTTCCGACTGGCTGGCTTCGTACTCTTTTAACAGTTTATCCTGAACATCCGATGGTACCAGTTCGTAGGAGGCGAACTTCATGGTGAATGAAGCACGTCCACCGGTTATAGAACTCAGGGAGGTTGAATAGTTTGACATTTCCTTTAATGGTACTTTTGCCAATAGCTTTTCGTACCCCTTTTCACTGTTCATACCCATAATCAAGGCACGGCGTCCCTGCAGGTCGCCCATTACATCACCCAGGTAATCGGCCGGTACAGATACTTCCACATCATACACAGGTTCAAGGATTTTGGGTCCGGCTTCTTTAAACGCAGTACTGAACGCATTACGTCCGGCCAGCATAAAAGAGATTTCATTACTATCTACCGGGTGCATTTTTCCATCATATACAATAATTCGTACATCACGGGCATACGATCCGGTCAACGGCCCCTGTTCCATACGTGCCATTACCCCTTTCAGGATAGCCGGCAGGAAGCGGGTATCAATGGAACCTCCTACAATTGAGTTTATAAATACGAGTTTACCCCCCCATTCAAGGTCAATAGTTTGGGTATCACGAACATTTACCTTATACTCCTGTCCACCGAAACGATAGGTATCCGGAGCCGGCATACCTTCATAATAAGGTTCTACAATCATATGTACCTCACCAAATTGTCCGGCACCCCCCGACTGTTTTTTATGACGGTAATCCGCACGTGCGGGTTTGGTAATTGTTTCACGGTATGGAATTTTGGGTTCCATATATTCTATCATTAGTTTCTCGTTGTTTTCCAAACGCCATTTCAGTGTCCGCAGGTGGAATTCTCCCTGACCCGAAACAATCGTTTGTTTCAACTCTTTGGATTGTTCGATGATCCAGGTTGGGTCTTCTTCACGCATCCGGTTCAATAATTCACCCAACTTTTCGGAATCCGATTCGTTCACCGGTTTTATGGCCCGGCGATATTTCGGATTCGGATATTTAATGAAGTCAAATTTGTAATCCGCGCCTTTTCCATTCAGCGTATTACCTCTTCTCACATCTTTTAGTTTCACTGTTGCACCAATATCACCGGCTACCATTTCCGAAACCGGGGTACGTGTCTTCCCATCCGGTACAAATATCTGTGCAATGCGTTCTTTGGAGCCACGGTCGGCATTCAGTAAGTCGTCTCCTTCTTTTAATTTTCCTGATATCACTTTAAAAAAGGATACCTGGCCGATATGAGATTCGACAGTTGTTTTAAAGAAGAAAATACTGGTAGGCCCATTCGGATCCGGAGTAACTTCCACACCATCCGATGTTACCGGTCTCGGCATACGGTCAGTAGTAGGCACTACATTTCCTAAAAACTCCAGCGTGCGGCGTACACACATATCTTTTTCCGCACATACACAGAATACAGGGAACATACCACGGGAAACCAATCCGGCACTGATACCCGCACGCATATCATCTTCGCTGAGTGTGCCTTCTTCAAAGAATTTTTCCATCAGGGCATCATCATTTTCCGCGGCAGCTTCAATCAATGCTCCATGCCATTCCATCGCTTTATCCATTTCCTCTGCCGGAATGTCCAATACGTCCGGAACTCCACCTTCGGGTTTCCATTTGTACATCTTCATCTTCAGTACGTCAATAACCGCATTGAATCCCGGCCCTGTGGTAAGAGGATACTGTACCGGTACCACTTTGCTTCCGTACTGTTCTTTTAATTGTGTCAGAACCACATCATAATCGGTCTTGTCGTTATCAAGTTGGTTTACCACAAATATAACCGGCTTATGGAATTGCTCGGTATAACGGAACTGGTTAATCGTTCCTACCTCTACCCCATACTGGCCATTAATAACCATCAATGCCGTATCTGTTACATTCAGAGCGGAAACCGCTCCCCCGATGAAGTCATCGGAACCCGGACAATCAATAAAATTCAGTTTCCGGTTTTGCCATTCGACACTAAAAACGGTCGAGAACACCGAGTAACCATACTCTTTCTCAACCGGAAAATAGTCGCTCACAGTATTTCCTGCGCCTACAGTACCACGACGTTTTATAACTCCACCCTCGTAAAGCATTGCTTCAGCGAGAGTGGTTTTCCCAGAGCCCGAACTTCCCAAAATGGCAATGTTCTTAATTTCGTTTGTCTGATATACTTTCATACGATAAAAGATTTTAACAGGTAGGTATGGAATTCAGCCGTGTTTCCATGCTGCATTTCATGATACCAGGTATTTGAGTTTAACATTAAATATAACTAATCTCACGTCACGAGGTCGCAAATTAAAGATTGTAAACCAGAAATGCAATTTAACATTGCTGTTACAGAACAATGTTGTTTAACATTTACTATATATTAAACACCAAATACGACTGACTGTTTTCTGTGAATCTCTGTTTTTTGGTACTTTTGTATATCTATTAAAAAGAGTGTTTATCAATGGCCGGACTTTATATTCATATTCCTTTCTGTGCGAAAAGATGTATTTATTGCGACTTCTTTTCAAATACCCATATGGGATATAAAGATGCTTATATAGATGCCTTGATAAAAGAGATGGAATTACGGAAAGAATATTTGCCGGAACAGACTATAGAAACCGTATACCTGGGAGGGGGTACTCCCTCCCAATTATCGCCGGCTGAACTGGGACAGATAATAGAAGGTGTTTATAATAATTTTCAGGTTACAGCCGGTGCGGAGATTACGGTAGAAGTGAATCCGGATGATATAAACGATTCGTATGTTAAAGGATTAAAGAAACTGCCGGTCAACCGGGTCAGTATGGGAATCCAGAGTTTCCGGGACAGAGAATTACTCTTCCTGAACAGGCGCCATAAGGCTGCCCAGGCAATAGATGCTATTAAACTTTTACAGGACAATGGGTTTTACAATATAAGTATAGACCTGATTTATGGATTGCCGGATCAGACTTCTGAAGAATGGGACGCCAATATCCGGCAGGGGTTAGCTTTGCAGGTTCCGCATATTTCTGCTTATCACCTCATGTATGAAGAAGGTACGACTCTCTATCAGCTAAAAGAGGCCGGTAAAATACAGGAAACGGATGAAGAAAACAGCCTGCAGGCTTTTACGGATCTGATTGATACCTTAAAAAGTGCCGGTTTTATGCATTATGAGATTTCCAACTTTGCACTGCCCGGATTTATTTCCCAACACAATAGTTCCTATTGGCGTAACATCCCTTATCTGGGAATAGGCGCATCGGCTCATTCTTATAACGGACAGCAACGGGATTGGAATGTTTCATCTATCCCGGCTTATATAGATGGAATAAAAAAAGAGATTCCGGCTATAGAGGGTGAACATTTAGACCGGTTTACCTGTTATAATGATGCTGTAATTACAGGCCTTCGTACCATGTGGGGACTAAACCTGCCGGAAGTTGAGAAGAAATACGGAGCCGACCTGGCTCTTTATTGTAAGAAACAGGCAGAAAAATTCATTAAAAATGGACTTTTAAACCATGAGAACGACCGTCTGACACTGTCTGCAAAAGGGATCTTCACTTCGGACAACATTATGAGTGAACTACTCTTTATTAAGTAGTTACGTGATTTATTTTAGCACATTTTCTGCACATTTAAGTTATATTTGTGTAAATTTCATTGTAAATTCAAAGGAATCTCCTATATTTGCGGCAGTTAATGTGTGAAGGTGCCATATTTATATATCATATCGGGATGTAACGGAGCCGGAAAAACGACTGCCTCTTATACTATTTTACCAGAGATGCTAAAATGTAAAGAGTTTGTCAATTCCGACGAAATTGCAAAAGGTTTATCGCCTTTTAATGCCGAGAGCATAGCGGTTGCCGTTGAGGCAGGTCGTATTATGCACCGGCGTATTAAGGAGTTGATTGCCGCCCGCGAAACTTTTGCACTGGAAACCACATTAGCTACCCGTTCCGTCGTTAAATTAATGCGGGAAGCACAGGCAGAAGGTTATTATGTAACATTACTTTACTTCTGGTTAAATACCCCTGATTTAGCAATTGAACGTGTGAAGATGAGAGTCGCCGCAGGCGGACATAACATTGCGGAAGCAACCATACGCAGAAGGTATGATGCCGGTATACGCAATTTGCTTGAACTGTACCTGCCCGTTAGCGACTATTGGATGATAACAGATAACTCTATGTCGCCGATGGAAATCATCGCGAAAGGATTTAAAGAAAATAAAAAGGAGATATACAATCCTACAGTTTATACTAAACTTGCAAATCATGAGTGAACAGGAATTAAGAGAATTTGAGGAGAATATCGTGAAAGGTGCGAATATCGCATTTCAACGTTTGGTAACTGAAAAGAAGAAAGAAAACGGAGAACTTGTTTTCTCACGTAACGGACACATTTTCAGAGTTAAAGCCGCAGAGCTCGACAAATTCACATTCTGATAAAAATCCCCTCTGTTATTAATTGGGTTTCTAACCCTTTTATCATACAGAGGGGATTTTTGTCTTTTGGATTAATTTTCACTTTTCGTTCTTACAATTACAATGCCATTCGTCCCCTCCGGACCATACTTTTCAGGCTGAGGTATATCTTTGATATATTGTATACCATATATATTTTTCGCTTTCAGGCTTTTCAGATACCCCTCAATCTTTTTGCTTTCCAGTAAATTGCCATCTATACTTACTGCGGGAAAAGCCGGAGACAGTTTTTTGATCTTTTTTAAATCCGAATTAATTTGCTTTTTCTTATCAGGCCGGGTAGAAATTATCCATACCCCATAGGGAGGAGTGCACAAAACAGCTGTTTCTGCGGCTGTAGAGGGGAAATAATCTATGAATGAAATTCTTCGTCCCCGTTCTTCTTCTTTCTGAAGTTGCATATCTACCTGCTCGTTATTATATACCTCTCCATTTATGATAAACATAGTACGCGATTCCATTTTTACATCCGGATAATATTTCTTACCCCATCTAAAAATAGACTCTTTAGTGAGATTCTGGGCAGTTACACCCAGAATCATTGTTAATCCCATAAGACAAAAGAGGATTTTTGCTACATATCTCATATTTATTATTTCTATTTTACAATATCCATCTCTTCCAGCAGATAGCCGGCTCCGGCATATTTATCTATTACAAACAGTACATACCGGATATCTACAATAATACTTCGCTGACAATCAGGCAGGTATTGTATGTCGCCTCCTACCCCTTCCCAGTTGCGGTCGAAGTTGATACCAATCAGTTCACCTTTGGCATTCAGTACCGGACTACCGGAGTTTCCCCCTGTTGTATGGGTGGTTGCACAAAAGTTGACCGGCATTTTTCCACCGGCAATACCATACGGACCAAAATCTTTTTTCCTGTATAACTCTTTCAGACGATCAGGAACCACGAACTCCCAGTTATCCGGATCTTCTTTTTCCATTACACCCTCCAACGTAGTTTGATACTCATAGTAAACGGCATCACCGGGTTCATACCCTTTTACCTGACCGTATGTAAGCCGCAGGGAGAAATTAGCGTCCGGAAAGTTGATATCATCTCCATACATTTCAAGTAATCCCTTTACATACATGCGGTGGGCATCGGCATAACCGCTGTTAAAATCTTTCAGGGCATTTGTTAGATTTATCTTTTCGGCCTGCACTGCTTGGGCAAAACAAATCATCGGGTCATTTTCCAATGCTTTCAGGGTTGGTTTGGCCAGAAACCGGTTAAAGGCTGCCTCACTACCATAGATTGAACTGGCAAAAAGGTTATCTACAAAAGCATCTACATTTCCTTTAAACCGCAGGTCTACCTCTTCCAGATAAACAGGCCGGCTACCGGCAGGAATCAGATCGAGATATTCTTTCAGCAATACTTTTGCCACTTTTTATCCACATCCGGCGAGTAATCTTTATTTGCAAAATTAGCATAACTATCTTTCAGCCCTTTCAATGCCTCTTCTACCTGTGTTTTATTTTTTGCTTTTAGTGCGGTTTGTAGTCCTTCTATATGAACGGGAACCGAAGAAAATTCAATACCACGCAACAACGCTTCATCAATCATCCATAATCTGAATTGCAGGTCTTTCCGGCCGGTAATAATTTGTTCCATCGCAGATAAGGCTTCCTTATATTCCGGACGGTTATTCCGGTTTGCCCACGCCAGTAGTTTGTCTTGTTCTTCCCACTTTACCCGTTCAAAGTCCCGCTTATCAATAGCCCAGTTTGTACCGATCGCATTCTTGTAAGCATTCGTGGATCCAGCGTATTTACTGGAATATTGTATCCTTACATGTGGGTTTTTCAGCATTTCTTCGAGCATTACCTGCTGGCGTAATTCGCGTATATCAATCCGCACCCGGTTATCAATATCTCTTCGTTCGGCTACTTCCCAGGATGTATAGTATTTATTGGTACGGCCAGGGAATCCCATGATCATCGCAAAATCGTTTTCCTGTACTCCTGCCAGCGATATTTTCAACCATTGTTTCGGACGTAACGGAACATTCTGTTCGCTATATTCAGCCGGATTACCGTACGCATCGGCATAGACCCGGAATACAGCAAAGTCGCCTGTATGGCGTGGCCACATCCAGTTATCCGTATCCGCACCAAACTTCCCGATCGATGAAGGAGGTGCCCCTACCAGACGGACATCCGAGTATATCTTTTTGGTAAACATATAGTATTGGTTCCCTCCGTAGAATGGTTTAATTTCGACTTCTGTGCCGGGATTGTCCTGCAGGAATTTCTCACCTACCTTCTGTTTCGCAAGCTCATTCAGGTAACGGGGGGAAAGATAATTCATTCCGGTTGGGTCTTCATCTCTTTGTAACGCGTCCAAAACAAAGGATGTTACTTCTTCTATTTTATCTATAAAAGTTACCTTCAGACCCGGATTGGGTAACTCCTGCTCTTTCGTCATTGCCCAGAATCCATCGGTCAGATAATCATGTTCTACCGAGCTATGTTTCTGGATCTGCCCGTACCCGCAATGGTGGTTGGTTAGTAAAAGGCCATCCGGCGAAACGATTTCGCCAGTACAACCTCCGCCAAAAATCACAATCGCATCTTTTATAGAAGATGAATCAGGATTGTAGATATCATAATCCTGCAACCGAAGACCCAACTCCTGCATAATAGGTAATTTCTGCTGTTTTAACAAAGGCAATACCCACATCCCTTCATCGGCGTAAGATGAAGAAATCAGGGTCAGTGTAATCAATAAACTCAAAAAGATCTTTTTCATCATATTATTTGTTTTTAAGCTTAACTTAAAATGTTGTGTTTTGTTCTTTTGTTCGTTTGGTTGAAGGGGATTTGCAATCCCCGCCTGTTGAGTATAAGGAATCGTAGATCGGCCTTAAGCCAATTATAATCCGCTTTCATATACCTAAGTTCCGGTTTAATCGGTTTTTATTTGTTTTTCGGATCACAGATCCTAATACTCATTAGTCGGGGATTACAAATCCCCTCCGACCAAAAGAAGCTCCTGCTTCACATGAGGCTGGAGCCTCACTTTTTATAACGACGTAGCGAGACGCTACGCCGAACGAGGACTTTTATCTCCTCCCCTTGGGGGAGGTAGGGAGGGGCTTTCTTAGCATCGAATTATAATACCGCGGATCGCCGGTTACTTCTTCACCGATCCAGTCCGGTAAGTCAACAGCTTCATTTGGGTTCTTTAATTCTATTTCCGCCATTACCAACCCTTCATTCCCGCCGTGAAAGACATCCACTTCCCAGGTATGCGTACCGGCAGGAATAATATGCCGTACTTTTTCTATTATACCCGGTTCGCAAAGTTTGAGTAGCTCTTCCGCATCCGCCAAAGGAATTGGCTGCTCGAACTCATACCGTGTGAGGCCATCACCGGAAGAAGGTCCTTTAATGGTAATAAAAGCTTCCCGGTCCCGTATCCGTATACGAACTGTCCGTTCAGGAGCAGAACAGAGATACCCCTGAACAATCCGGTAAGCCTGCGTCACTCCTGCGGAGAAATCTCCCTTAACCAAAAACTTACGCTCAATCTCTACTCCCATTTTTCATTTTTCACTTTTCATTTTTCATTTAATCGTCACCATAGTCGCACCATATCCGTATTCGCGGAAAGAAGCATCCTGAACATAGTGTTGTTTGTATTTTGTTTTCAGTTCTTTTTCTATGGCACTTCTCAATATCCCTTCTCCTTTTCCATGGATAAAGACAATTTTCTGTCCTTTTTTGTTGGCGTATTGATCCAGTATCTCCCGAAATTTATCTAACTGGTAAGCCAGCATATCCGCATTACTTAATCCGGCGGTATTATCCAGTAACTGGTCGATATGCAGGTCTACCTCTATGATAGGACTGTTTATCCGGGCGCGTTGTTTGGGTTGTGAGACAGAAGTATCCGCCTTTTTCTTTTGCAGCATAGCTTCCTGCAAATCGGTTGCCGAGATCAGCATTTCCTTTTCCGGTACATCTGCCCGTATGATAGGATAGACCAAAGCATCGTCTTCAAAGAAATCATTTTCCGTAAAACAGTGCAATTTATAGAATTTCACGGTATCCAGTCTTAATTCTACCGAAATCGTATTCTTCAGGCTATAAGGTTTATCTTTCTTAAAGGCAATAAATTGTACACAAATGCGTTCCAGTTCATTCAGGGCTGACTTTTCAAACTCTTCCAGAAATATTTTGGTATTAGGCTCTACTAACCCATGATAACGGCTTACCCAGCTATTATTCACCCGGTTCATGTAGTTGAAGAACAGGAAATAATTGCTATTATTGATAAAATAAGCTTCATAGCCGGTCTGTTGCATGATCTTTGGGTCAACAGGAAGATAGGCCAAAAAGACATTCAACCGTTCACCTTCGGGGGTTTCTTCAACCTTTACCTCTACAGGTTTTTCTACCTGGCGAACCGGCTGTTGTACGGGTGGCTGTGGGGCTACAGGCTTTTGTATCACCGGACGGTTGTCGCTCCGTACCTGCATATCGTTGCTTCCTACCACTACGCATTCACGGATCAGGGCTGGTACATCAAAGCCGTCCTCATCCTCTACCAGTACCTGGTCTTTTCCTTTGAACCCTGTTACTACACCACCACCTACACTATTCAGGAAGCGTACTTTATCGCCTATCTTTATTGACATAATTATCTACTCTTAATGGTTATCCAGACAAAGTTCATTAATTTTGCGCAATAATTAAAAGAATGGCATCAAAAACTAAACATATACGTATTGAGGAGTACGATTATCTGCTTCCGGATGAACGAATTGCAAAGTATCCGTTATCCCGGCGCGACGACTCCAAATTACTTTTCTATCAAAAAGGGGAAATCTCTGAAAAATGTTTTAAAGATATACCGGAATTATTGCCTCCCGGCTCATTGATGGTGTTTAATAATTCGAAAGTTATACAGGCACGGCTTGCTTTCCGTAAAGAGACCGGTGCCCGGATCGAGGTATTCTGCCTGGAACCTGCTATTCCACACGATTACAGCCTGATTTTTCAACAAACCGAAAGTTGCAGTTGGATCTGTCTGGTTGGCAACCTGAAAAAGTGGAAAGAGGGAACTTTAACCCTGACTATCCGGATCCACAATACCGATGTCAGATTATCTGCTATCAAAAAGGAGTCGTACGGCGATAGCCATCTGATTGAATTTACATGGGATAACCAGGCTTATACTTTTGCCGACCTGCTGGAAGCAGCCGGTGAATTACCAATTCCGCCCTATTTACACAGGGATACAGAAGAGAGTGACCTGGAAACCTATCAAACCGTCTATTCCCGTATCAAAGGCTCGGTAGCAGCCCCTACTGCCGGATTACATTTCACTCCGGAACTGCTTGACCAACTTTATCATACAGGATTTATCCGGGAAGAGGTAACCCTGCATGTAGGAGCCGGTACCTTCAAACCGGTAAAGAGTGAATCGATCGGCCAGCATGATATGCATACGGAGTTTATATCTGTCAACCGCAGTACAATTCAAAACCTCCGCAACCTGTGTGGCCGTATCATTGCAGTCGGTACCACTTCTGTTCGTACACTGGAAAGCCTTTATTATATAGGAGTTACACTGTCTGGGTCTCCGGATCTTACCATGGAGCAACTGGCTGTAAACCAATGGGCACCCTATGAGCCGCAGAATAACCGGTTAAGTACAGAAGAGGCTTTGGATCAGATACTGCTTTATCTGGATAGAACCGGATCCGATAGATTGACTACCGCAACCCGCATCATTATTGCTCCGGGTTATGAGTTTAAAATAGTAAACGGAATCATTACCAATTTCCACCAACCTAAAAGTACGCTTTTGCTACTGATCTCCGCATTTGTAAAAGGTGATTGGAAAAAGATCTATGAGTATGCGCTGGAACATGATTTCCGTTTTCTCAGTTACGGGGATAGTTCGCTTTTACTGCCTTAAAAAAGAGTGCCCATCACAATAGTTCTGCTATTTTTCCGTTTATAATACCGGAGATGCATAGCTATTGAAATGAAACAATTACTTTTTATTTCTTTTGTACTTTTTATCTGTTCTTCCTGTAGTGCCTATAAACTTAAACAGGCAGACCTAAAATTCAGCCGGAAAGCGTATGCTGCTGCCGGAAATCTATATAGAGAGATCTATAGGGAAACCAAACCAACAAAGAAAATCAGAAAAGGGTATACCTCTTTTCAAACAGGGGAATGTTACCGCCATTTACGATATAACAGCCGATCTATGAACGGTTATAAAAACGCACTTCGCTACCATTATGCTGATACGACCCTACTATTACGCCTGGCACAGGCACATCATTTTAACGGAGATTATCAGGAGGCGATTGCTCTATATGGAAAATATCTATCTGTTTATCCGTACGATTTATTGGCACAATCCGGTCTGGCCGGATGTATAACGGCTAACGGAATAATTGCCCAACCTACACGGCATCATGTCACGATGCTTAAAGAGGTGAATAGCAACCGTTCGGACTTTAATGCCGTTTTTACCGGAAGAAATACCGGAGAATTTTATTTTCTTTCTTCCAGAAAAGCGAATAAAGAAGAAAAGGTCAACCCCGCAACCGGACAGCCTGGAATACACATCTGGAAAACCCACACAACAGGTTCCGGGAAATGGAGTAGACCTGTTTTAGAGGAAAAGATAGTCCCTGCCGGAGATATTCCGGACTATATCACTTTCCGGAACGGCTATTTTTACTCTTCTTCACCTCTTACCCGGCTTACCCCGGAACAATTCAGAGAGAGAAAGATAATTGGAAATAACCATTACCCGGAAGTAGCAATCGAATATCCAACCCTATCGCCGGATGGAAAGTATGTTTATTTCTGTGCCGAACTTCCGGACGGTTATGGAGGAAAAGATATTTACCGGGCACAACTATTTCCGGATGAAATGGGATTATGGGAGAACCTGGGAGCTGCAATCAATACTCCCGGAGACGAAGTTTCTCCCTGGCTACGTACTCCGGACGAATTATATTTTTCTTCTGACGGACATCCCGGCCTGGGTGGATTGGATATTTTTAAAGCGATACCAGACGAACAGGGAAACTGGGACGTTTCTCATTTAGGCTATCCACTCAACTCTTCCTGCGATGACCTGTACCTCGTTTTCGAATCAGGAAAAGACAATGGACTATTCAATTCAAACCGGGACGATCCGCGGGGATACTTTCATCTCTATTCGTTTGAGATATTTACACCTCACATCCGGATAGAAGGCTATATAAAGGACTGGGATGGGATACCGGTAACAGATGTTATAGTACGTATAAGCAGTAATCAGGGGCTACAGAAAAAGATCAGTGTTGATACATTAGGGTATTATACATTTACGGCTACAGAGACTACGTCTTATGTATTGATGGCTTCTGCCGGAGGATTTCTCAATCAATCCATACAATTCCGGACGGAGCAAACCGGAAGCGATGATAGCTATCTAATTGATTTTGTCCTTACACCTACCCCTGTTTTTTCACATCCTAACTATATACTCTATCCTTCCAATTCATCAGATTTAATGCCTGAAAGCATAAAAATACTGGAACAACTACTCTGCTTATTACAGGAACACCCCTATACCCTGCTCGAAATAAGTTCGCATACAGACCGGACAGGAAGCGATGATTATAATCTGATACTCTCAGCAAAGCGTTCTGAAAGCGTAATAAACTTTTTCCTTGCCCATGGGATAACGGAAGAAAGAATAGAATTCAGGAACGAAGGAAAACAGAATCCCAGGCAACTAACCGCAGAAGAGAGGAAATTATATAATTTTCCGGAAGAAGAATGTGTGTTATCTCCACATTATATTGAATCATTACCGGATGAATCTCTCCGTACCATTGCCGACCAGTTAAACCGGCGGACAGAGTTTAAGATAAAACTAAACAAGCAATTTCTTTAACTATCCGGCTACACAAGCACAACTTTCCGTTTACACAGGCACAACTTCGCTCTCTACACAGGCTGAACTTTGGGTTCTACACAGGCACAACTCCAAAAAGTTTACCTTCTATAGGCTCAATGATGTGCCTGTCCATTTTTAAATTTCACCCTATTTAAGCCGAAAGAGATAATAAACCGGTTTTGTTTCCGGAGTATTGAATGGGATAAAAAAAGAGGTGCAATCTCTTTTCTTTGCACCTCTTATCTTTTATTGAGTTCGTTTTTTATTCTACAGTGAATTTGTAAATACAGCGGCTCATGTATTTTTCGCCGGGTAAGAGTACTGTACTTGGGAATCCGGGTTGGTTAGGGCTATCCGGATAGTGTTGGGTTTCCAGACAGAATGCACCACGGAAGGGATAAACAACTCCGTGTTTTCCTTTATCGCCAGCTTCTTCCATGAAGTTACCTGCATAGAACTGGATACCCGGTTCGTTGGTATAAACTTCCAGAACAATACCACTCTTAGGAGATACCACGCGGGCAGCCACTTCGTTCAGGTTACCGTTCGTATTCAGTACCCAGTTGTGGTCGTATCCTTTACCGAACTGTAATTGTTCAAATTCGTCATCGATATGAGCTCCGATAGCAACCGGTTCGCGCAGATCCATAGGAGTTCCTTCTACCGGTTCGATTCCTGTTGGGATCAATGTTTCACCAACCGGAGTATAATTGTCAGCATTGATCATGATGATCTGGTCCAGATTTTGTGTACTCAGGTCGCCCGACAGGTTGAAATAGCTATGGTTTGTCAGGTTTACAACAGTAGCTTTGTCTGTTGTTGCTTCGTATTTGATATCAACTGCATTGTCATTGGTTAGCTTGTAAGTTACTTTGATATCCAGATTTCCGGGATATCCGGCTTCGCCGTCTTTTGAAAGATAAGTAAGAACCAATGTCTGGTCGTCTACCTGGTTGGCATCCCAAACACGTGTATGATAACCTTCAGGGCCTCCGTGCAGGGAATGGCCAAAATTATTCTGTGGCAGTGTATACTCTACTCCGTCCAGCGTAAATTTACCGTCTTTGATACGGTTTCCGTACCGTCCGATCAATGCACCGTAGTTTCCGTCTACATTCACATAGTCAGAGATATTGTCGTATCCCAACACAACATCTTTCATGTTTCCGTTTTTATCCGGCACCATTAAAGAGACCAGGCGTCCTCCCAGATTGGTAATACAGGCTTCTATCCCATTGCTGTTGGTTAGTACATACAGTTCTGTGGTTTTCCCCTGCACCTCAGATACGAAATCAGATTTTTTTAAGCCGGATAAAGTAGTTTGTTCCGGTTTGTTTTCATTGCAGCCTATCAACAGGCATAAAGCCAATGCGGCAATACTCAGTCTTTTCATCGCTTTTATCTTTATTAAATAATTTAGTGTTTCTCCTTTGTGAGATGCAAATATACATTATATTTGATTAACTACAACGCTAAAATTATCAATTATCAATTATCAATTGTCAATTATTTCATACATTTGCACTCTACCAAATTAACAGGGATGAAACAATATTTAGAGTTGTTGGACCGGGTTCTGAAGGAAGGTGTAAAAAAGGAAGACCGGACCGGTACCGGTACATATAGTGTATTCGGGCACCAGATGCGGTTTAATATGGAGGAGGGATTTCCACTTCTTACAACGAAGAAACTGCATGTAAAATCTATTATTTACGAACTGCTCTGGTTTCTGAAAGGAGATACAAATGCCAAGTATCTGCAGGATCACGGAGTTCGCATCTGGAATGAATGGGCAGATGAGAATGGCGACCTGGGACATATTTATGGTTTCCAGTGGCGTTCGTGGCCCGATTATAAAGGAGGTTCTATTGACCAGATATCGCAGGCGGTTGAAGCAATAAAGAATACCCCGGATTCGCGCCGCATTATTGTGAGTGCCTGGAATGTGGCCGACCTTGAGAATATGAATCTGCCTCCCTGCCATGCTTTCTTTCAATTCTATGTAGCGGATGGTAAATTAAGCCTTCAGTTATACCAGCGAAGCGCGGATATTTTTCTGGGAGTGCCCTTTAATATTGCTTCTTATGCCTTGTTATTACAAATGATGGCACAGGTAACCGGACTGAAGGCCGGTGATTTCGTTCATACGTTGGGTGATGCCCATATTTACACGAACCATTTGGATCAGGTTAAATTACAACTTAGCCGCGAACCCAAAAAGTTGCCGGTCATGGAGATCAACCCCGAAGTGAAGGATATTTTTAGCTTCCAATACGAGGATTTTGTTTTAAAAGAGTATGATGCACATCCCCATATTAAGGGAGTCGTTGCCGTATAAACTAAATGATACTAAATATGAGTACAGTTTCTATTATTGCAGCCATAGCCGAAAACAACGCGATTAGTAAAAACCAACAATTGTTATGTCATCTGCCAAATGATCTGAAACGGTTTAAAGACCTGACTAACGGCCATGCGATCGTAATGGGAAGAAAAACGTTTGAATCGCTTCCCAAAGGAGCTTTACCGAACCGGAAGAATGTAATCCTGACCACCGTTCCGGATGCCGGGTTTGTAGATTGTTTTGCCTGTGAATCAATAGAAGATGCCCTCTATATTTGTGAAAAAGAGGAAGAGGTGTTTCTGATCGGTGGAGCCATGGTATATAAACAGGGTCTTGAAATAGCCGATAAAATGTATCTTACCCATATCCATCATACCTTTGAGGATGCGGATACTTTCTTCCCGGAAATTAATTATTCGGAATGGAAAGAGGTAGAACGGGAAGATTTCGAGGCTGACGAACGTAACCCCTATGCTTATTCTTTTGTAACTTACGAGAGAGTATAGCCCCTCCTAACCACCTCCAGGGGGAAGAGTTAAAATAAATGTGACCAATCTTCGCGGGGTTCGGGGATGTAGGTGTGTATTCCTAAGGTTTCGGCTGCACGGCAGTTTACAACAGCATCGTCAATAAAAAGAGTTTCTGTGGGTTGGATATGGGCGTCGGCAAGTACATATTCAAAGATTTCTATGTCCGGCTTTTCCATATTCAATTCATAGGATAGATATATTTTACTAAAAAAGTCGGAAGCACAATGGCCTTTGTAATTAAAGCATGCCCTTTCGGCCCATTTCCAATGTATCTCGTTTGTATTGCTAAGCAATAAAACCCGGTACTGTTTCTGCAATTCCAGTAGAAGATCGAGTTTATAAGAGGGAATATCGTCAAGCATGGAGATCCAGGCCATATCAATCTGCTGGTCGGTTAATAAACGCCCACTCATGCGGCGGATACCATCGTGAAACTGTCCGACTGTGATCTGACCCAGTTCGAGTTTCATAAAAAGGTCTTTGTGATGGTAGTTATTACAAATCAACTCCCGGATGTTAGTTACACCGAGTTCTTCGAATGCTTCAAGACAACGGTTGCGGGTAAGGTTGATGATTACCCCGCCAAAATCAAATATCAGATTTTTTATACCGTCCTGCATTCTTATTTATTTTTATACCACTGCTTTCTTCTACGCCTGCGGGAACGCTGTTTCTGTTTATACTTTTTTATCCGTTGATAAATCAGCCATACTAAGAGTAAGCCAAATACCAAAAAGATTAATAATACAATCCCTGCATTCAGATTATCGCCTTTTACCCGGCTCCACATTTGTAGTACCAGTTCAGTCTGATCGCCAAAATCCCGGATCATGGCACAGCGTTCTACCACTTTTATATCCGGATATTGTACAGGATCAACAGATACACATTCGGCTCCGGAACCAAAAAAGTAACTCAAATCCGAACAGATCTCCAGTTCATCATCAATCTTTGCTTCCAGTATTTCAGGCGTTGCCACAGCACTTACATAGCCAATTTCATCCATATTGCGCAAGGCTATGTCGCCCTGACAAAGATAGTTAATAAAATAAGCCGCCGCTTTCGTATTGCGTGCATATTTGGGTATTACCCATCCGTCAAACCAAATATTGCTTCCTTCTTCAGGCACATAATAATCAAGATCTACGCCCACTAATTCCGCCTCCTCTATAGCCCAAACCGCATCTCCACTCCAGGTAAAGTTAATCCAGGCTTTATTTTTTGTCATCATCTCTTTTCCAAAGTCAGCTTCCCATCCGGCAATATTGGGTTTCATGGCTTTGAGGTATTCTTCAGCCAGGGCTATCGCTTCGGGAGAATAGTTGTTCATCAACTGCTCAACAGTTACCGTACTATCCGCCAGTTCCTGTGCATGCGCATAGATAATAGCTGTTCCGTAAGCATCCCGGTAACTGTCTTTCATTAATATTTTCCCTTTATACTTCGGGTCCCAAAGACATTCCCAGCTTTCTACCTCTTCTTCCGAAACAAAACGGGTATTGTATAACAGTCCCGCAGTTCCCCACATATAAGCCACAATATAATCGTTTGCCGCTTTACCAGGCTGGCTGATCTTATCCAGTTCGCCCTGTATATAAGGAGATATATTGACTGTGTAATCAGGGGTTTGACCAAAATCACGGTTAATGGGTAACAACAGGTCTTTTTTCAGCATCCGCTCTATGATATATTCAGAAGGGCATACCACATCAAAATCTTCGTGCCCCCGCTCTATCTTGGTGAGCATGATTTCATTGATATCAAATACCTGGTAGATAATACGTATCTCTTCACCAGTCTATTCTTTATACCATTCCGGGAATTCAGCCAATACCTCTTCGTCAATATAATCGGCCCAGTTATAGACTTTCAGTATCCGGCTACGTTGTTCGTCTGTACGCCCACAACCAATAAGGAGTACAGATACTAACAGGAGAGATATGTATCGCATCATTTTCATTGTGTTACCTTTTGTATTTTACTGGCTCGCTTGTTGATAATAAGTAACAGAAGCAGTACGGTGACAAATATTATTGTGGATAAGGGACGTAATTCGGGAGTTAAACCTCCTTTACGGGCATCGGCATAAATGTAAGTGGAAAGTGTTTCCAATCCTTCATTGCCTATCGTAAATATAGTAACGGCAAAGTCATCAATGGATAGGGTAAATGCCAGAATAAATCCACTAATCATACCCGGACGGATTTCCGGGACTATGATTTTACGGAGTGCCTGCCAGGGAGTTGCTCCCAGATCGAGCGCAGCCTCATAAATATTTTGGTTCATTTGTTTTAAACGGGGCAGAACGCTCAATACCACATAGGGAGTACAGAATGTAATATGAGCTAACACGACTGTAGTGAATCCCTGTGATATGCCAAAAGTAACAAATAAAAGAAATAAGGATACCCCGGTAATAATATCCGGATTGAGAATAGGAATGCTGTTGACAAATCCGATGGCCTGCCGGGAACGGTTACGGAGATTGAAAATTCCAATCGCAGCAATACTGCCTAATAGGGTGGATATAGTGGCAGCAATCCCTGCAATAGCCAGCGTATTCCAGATCGCACTGATTAGGGAGCGGTGCACACCTCCTGAGAACAGGGAAGTATATAGTTTTGTAGAGAATCCCGTCCAGTTTCCCAGAACTTTCGCCTCTGTAAAAGAAAAGATCATAATGATCAGGATCGGAGCATATAATATTAATAACAAAAACCACAAATAGGCTCTACCAACTACTCTTGTCATCATATTAACCCTCCATCATTAGATGTTTTATTTCCATCGCCACCTAAAAGTCCGGTGATACCGATCAATAACAGCATAATCAGTGATAAAGCAGCACCATAGTTCCATAAACCGTTATTTATATTTTCCTGAATAGTGGTACCAAACAGTTTAATATTATTCATCGTTAGTAACTCGGCAATAGCAAAGGTGGATATGGTGGGCATAAAAACCATCATGATTCCACTGGTTACTCCCGGCATGGAGAGTGGGAATATGGTTTTAGTAAAAACCTGGAAAGGAGATGCGCCCAGATCCTGCGCGGCTTCAATCAGATTCTGATCCATCTTCAATAAGGTATTATAGATTGGATAGATCATAAAAGGGAGGAAATTATAGATCATTCCAAAAACAAGTGCCCCTTCACCTAACGGCAAATGCAGAAAATCAAATAATGCTACTGTGGCAAGTGTACGTATCAGTATATTGATCCACATCGGTAAAATAAAGAGTACAACCAGGGTTCGTGAGGTATTAAATCTTTTCTGGCTGAGTATCCAGGCCGCAGGATAGCCTAACAGTATACAAACAAGTGTTGTAATAATAGCAATACCAACCGAATAGATGAAAGTATTCAACGCCTCAGTATGTTGCATAAAGCGACTGAAATTCTCCATAGTGAACTTCCCGTCGGCATCTGTTATCCCGTACCAACCAATCAATAAGAGAGGCACAACTACAAAGATGAACAGAAAGATAGCATACGGGATCGTCCAGTTCCTCCTGCGGGATAGAAATATGTTTATTTTTTCGAACATTGTTTTTTATTTTGAGTAGTCATCGCTCGTTTTACTCACTCAGAAGTTATCATTCGCTTTGCTCATTAGTAGTTAAGTAGAATATTTTCTGATTTTTTCTTACTACTTGACTACTAGCGACCATTGGGAGCGATAACTCCTAAGGAACGTAGTGACTGATGACTACTTTTTCACTATTTTAATTTTCTCTGGCGGAATCGTAATTCCTACATGGTCGCTATCATCCCATACATCGCTGGTATCAACGAAAATGTCTTCGTCCCAATCTGTAAATACAGTCAGATGATAGTGATCTCCTTTGTAAAGGATAAATTTTACTTCACCACTGATCATACCATCGTCTTCGTTATCCTGTAAGATTATATCATGGAAATCCACATTCACAATTACCTCTTCACCAGCAGATATACCGGGCATTTCCGGACACTCAAAGGTGTAACCAAGAAATTCCACATGATTCTGATCCACCATTTTTCCGTCGAAAGTGTTAGTAACCCTCTCCTTTTTCATAACATGAATATCAAAAGGTTTTACCAATAGCCCCACGGTTTTGCCTACGTCAAAACTATGGTAGTCCTGTACCAGAAATTCATATCCGTTGGGAGTATCTATCATCATTTCATAATGTACCCCTTTAAAGATACATGATGTAACAGTACCTGTCAATTGGTCGGCATCCGAAGATTCAAAAATATAAAGGTCTTCCGGGCGGATCACTACGTCTACCGGAGTCATTTCTCCAAAGCCTTTATCTACACATTCAAACTCACGACCGGCAAACATCACGACTTTATCCCGGATCATTACTCCATTCAGGATATTACTTTCACCGATAAAATCGGCCACAAACGAGTTTACAGGTTCATTGTAAATATCCGGAGGAGTACCGATTTGCTAGATACGTCCTTCGCTCATCACCACAATACGGTCACTCAATGTCAGCGCCTCTTCCTGATCGTGTGTTACATAGAGGAACGTAATGCCGAGGGAGCGGTGCATCTCTTTCAGTTCCATCTGCATATCTTTCCTCATTTTGAGGTCTAAGGCAGCCAATGGTTCATCAAGCAATAATACCTCCGGTTCATTTACAATCGCCCGGGCAATAGCAACACGCTGCTGCTGCCCACCCGATAAAGAGTCGACATCCCTATACTCATAATCGGTCATTCCCACTGTTTTGAGTGCCTGTTTGACCTTTTTCTCTATAACTGCAGAAGGCTGCTTCTTCAATTTCAATCCAAAGGCTACGTTATTGAAAACGTTCAGATGGGGAAAAAGGGCGTATTTCTGAAAAACCGTATTCACATTTCGTTTATGAGGAGGAGTCTGGGTTATATCTTTTCCACCGATTTTGATCACTCCTTCTGTGGGTGTCTGGAAACCGGCTATCAAGCGTAATAAAGTAGTTTTACCACATCCGGATGGTCCGAGAATAGTGACAAACTCACCTTTTCTGATTTCCAGGTTAATATCGTCCAATACCGCTTTTTCTCCGAAATACTTCGAAATACGGCTGACAGTAATTATGTTTTCGGCACCTCCCATACTCTTTTCAATTGGTAGTTGATATTCAACAATCAACGATTATTTATAACAACAAAGGGCTAACTTTGTTTCTATTTTAAATGGTTATCTTTGTTGGGCACAAAGATAGAAAGAACTTAAAATATAAATAGAAGTATGAAACCGAATTCTCACTTACAGGAAGCTTATTTTGCATCCGGTTGTTTCTGGGGTACGCAATATCACTTTGATAAAATACATGGTGTTGTTTCAACAGAGGTAGGATATATGGGTGGAAGTGTAAAGAATCCCTCTTATCCGGAGGTTAAAACCGGCACTACAGGGCATGTAGAAACTGTTAAAGTTGTGTATGATCCGGAAAAGGTTACTTATGAGCAATTGGTACGCCTTTATTACGAGACACACGATTTTGAACAGGAAGGTGGGCATGGACCGGATATTGGTCCGCAATACAGATCGGTTATCTTTTATGTGAATGACGAACAGAGAACAGTGGCAGAGAACTATAAACAGATTCTGACAGAGCAAGGGTACAAAGTTGCTACTGCCCTGGAACCGGCTTCTACTTTCTGGCGTGAACAGGAAGAGTATCACCACCATTATTATGATAAAAATGGCCATACACCTTATTGCCATATTTACCGGAAGATTTTTGATTGATAGGGGCCGTTCTATAGTTTTAAGTATAGGGCACGCAGATTGCACAGAAAACGCAGATTTACGCAGATTTTATTATTTTTCTTCTTTTCTTCGAAATTCTGCGTACATCTGTGTACTCTGCGTGCTCTATTAGTAATTATAAAAACAGATTTATAATATCTCGTTGCATACACCCATAACCGGTGATATTGGAAAGTTCGTCAGATACATGAAAGACTTTGGTTAAACCCAGATAACAGAAGCTGTGATAAGGGTATTTAAGACTCCTACAACACTATATTTAATCGCCTGTTTTATTGTTTCCATATTTTTTGTCAAGGATTTCTGTAATCTCTTCCTGCGATAACTCTTTAACGTTCGTTACTGTAAATGATTTAGACAGGAAATCTCCGTATTGGTTACACTCGCAGATCACCTTATCCAGTATCGCTTTCAGATTACTACGTACAGGAATCAGGAATACCAGTTCTACATAGAGATCCTGAATATTCAGTTGCTCAATTTCACATTCTTCCTTAGGCAGGTAATATTCAAATTCGCGCTCTATTGTCCGGCGTTGGTATTCTTCAAAGGGTTTATTTTCCGAACCGATCAGTAAGGTATAGAAACGTAGCTTTTGCCCTCTTCCACCCAAACCGGTAGATATATAAATCTGTTTCTCTTCGGATAATTCAGACTCAAGTAATATTCTACTCTCCATTAAAGCCATATAGGCCCAGTCGGTTACGTCAGGATCCGGCTCCTGCACATATTTTTCAAGTAGCCGGTACGCTTTTACATCACTGGAAGTGGCCAGACTTGAAAGAACATATTTCTTTCGTTCAGTAGTTGTTTCTCTATCCGACAGATTATTAGTATACATCTGGTATTCATCCTCTGTCAATCCCTTTTTTTCTTTCCTTAACTGCTCCGAATATTTGAAATATTCCATCTGCAGTTCAACCGGAGCACGCTGTTCCAGGATGTGGAAATGCCCCTGCATGTTGGTAAAGGAATTACGGAAACGCTCGAAAATATCATTCTTCTCTTTCATAACTACTTTAATTAAATGCACATTCGGGAAAACCTACTACAAAGGTAACATTTTTCCTGGAATATAAGTACTTTAAAGAAACAGTCCGTTCTTCAAACACCCACCGGAAAGAAAAAGTTTCTCCTTTTCTCTACTAATCAGTAAAAGATTCCGGAGTATTTCCGACGGGGTTTACCCTCCTGTTTAATAAAATGTTACTTTCCTCTTTTGAATGCTATATGCAGGATACCAGGATCTTTAGCCGCTATCGTGTCGTTCCTTCAGAACTCCATTTTCTATCTGATCTCCTACCCAGGGTTGAAACCCAATGTCATCAACTTAAGGATTTTTTCTTGTTGGTCGAAGGGGATTTGCAATCCCCGCCTGTGGAATATAAGGATTTGTAATCCGCTTAAAGATTCCTAACTCTCTATTTAATGAGTATTCATTTGTTTGTCGGATCACAGATCCTAATACTCGTTAGTCGGGGATTACAAATCCCCTCCGACCAAAAACTCTTAAGTTGATGGCATTGGGTTAAAACCCTGGGCTAGAATGGAACGTGCTTCCAGCACTCAATACCAAAAAGATGTGTGTAGAGAGTAGTTCATCTTCTGAACCATATTCAGTATTATCCAGAGTTATTTTTCAAGCAGGCTACTGGGCTTTTTACCATATTGTTTAGTAAAGCAACGGCTGAAATATTTGGGGTCATTAAACCCTACTTCGTACGCTACTTCAGAAATATTTAATTGAGAGGAACCGGTTTTATTTTCAATAATTTCTTTTGCCTTGGATAGACGGTAAGAACGGATTACTTTAACAGCCGACTGCCCGACCAGTGATTGCAACTTTTTATGCAGGAAGCTTTTACTGATATGCATTTTATTCAGTAAATCGCCCACATCGAAAGTAGCATCCTGATAATTTTCCTGTATTATCTCCATGAGCTTATCCAAAAATATCCGGTCCTGCGATTCTTCATGCATATCCAGGGTCTTTACGTCCAGACTCTGCTCGAATACTTTATGCATCCGGTTACGGCTCTCCATCATATTGTTGATACGTGCCAATAACAGTTCGGCACTGAAGGGTTTGGATATGTATCCGTCGGCTCCTACATTATATCCTTCGATACGGACATCTGTTGAACTTTTCGCTGTCAGCAGTATAACAGGAATATGAGATGTGACAAAATTGTTTTTTACCTTCTTACAAAACTCCAGGCCATCCATTACCGGCATCATAATATCACTCAATATAAAATCGGGTACATACCTGACGGTCTTTGCCAGACCGGATTCTCCATTCGAAGCTTCTATGATAGTGAAACTTTCTTTTAGTATTGATTTAATAAACGCACGCATATCCGTATTGTCTTCTACAACCAGCAGTACCGGCTTTTCCGGATCTTCCGGTTCAATCTCTTCCCCTTCTACCGACGAACGGTCATATACTTCGGGCGAATCGTAATATTCCTGCAATGCCTCTACCTCCAGGTCCATTGCATCAAGCGGTATAAGGATACGGAAAGAGGCACCTCCCGAAGAGTTATTCTTAACACTGATACGGCCTCCCAGTAATTCTATGATCTGACGGCAAAGATAGAGTCCGATACCGGTTCCACTTTGTCCGTACACCGGATAAATTGATTTGTTTTCAAGCTGGAAAAACGGGTCAAAAATATGTACCTTTTTTTCCTCGGGAATGCCGGAACCCGAATCATTAACAGAAATATAAAGATATTTGACTGATTTATCCGGGTTGTTTAAAAGAGTAGTACAAACAGTAATATAGCCATCGTCCGGAGTAAATTTAATCGCATTGGAAAGTAGATTTACAATTACTTTCTGCATCAGGTCGTGATCAAACCGGAAATAGGGATTTTCTAACCGGATGCGCTCTTCAATCTTCACACTCCGGGAATGGATGAGAGAATCGAACGGCAACACGATCGCATGCAGGAAATCGTGAAAATTACCCGGAGTTTTATTGATTTTCATCGTTTGGGTATCCGCTTTCCGGAAATCCATTAACTGATTGATCAATGACAACAAATATTTGGAATTTTTACGTACCAGTTGCAGTTGCTCAATCACTTTGGGATTGATGCTTAATTTAAGAGCCTGTTCTATGGGTCCCAGAATCAATGTCAGCGGAGTTTTAAACTCATGTGTAATATTGGTAAAGAAGTTTATCTTATCCTGAGTTGCCTGCTGAAGTTTATCTGACAGTTGTTCCAGTTGTTGTTTCTGAAGAGATATTTCGTCATTCTTCTCTATCAGTATTTTATTTTGTTTGGATATCTCCCGTTGATTGATCATTAATTCTTCCAGGGTTTCTTCCAGATCGCTAGCCTGTTTGGCCAGAATGTTTTTTTGAGATTCTATTTTCTCGGTTCGTTCCTCTACCATTTGCTCCAATTGTTGTTTCTGTTTGCGCAGATTCCTGGTTCTCCATTCATTGACCGCATAGAGAGACAGGATAACAAGAAACAATATCAGTAGCATAAACCACCGTTCTTTGTAGAAGGGAGGTATTACCCGGATACTTAACCGGGTTACAGCTTCCGACCACCGGCCATCCGGATTGGTACATTTTACTTTAAACGTATATTTCCCGGCTGAGAGATTCGTATAAGTCACAAAACGACGGGTTGCATCTACCTCTGTCCAATCACGGTCAAAACCTTCTAACATATAAGCGTAACGAATTTTCTCGGGCGACGGATAGTATAAAGAAGAGAAAGATATGGAAAAAGATTTATCCCGTCCATGTATTGTCCAGTCGTTCATAACTTCGTCCAGACTTTTACGCTCATTGTATAACCATCCTCCCACTATTTCTACCTTCAAAAGAGAAGTATCAGGCTGTACTACTTCAGGGTCAAAAGAGACCATTCCGTTAATTGATCCAAAATATATACGCCCATTACGCGAAGTATAAGAAGACATCCAGTAATATTGGTTATCCGGCAATCCATCTTCTTTTGCAAAAGTAGTTGCCAAACCTGTTACCGGGTTAAAGCAGGAAATACCATTATTGGAACTGAGCCACAGATTCCCGGCCTGATCTTCTTCAATTGCATACAGAACATTGTCCGCCAGCCCGGCATCGGTACCATAATTGATAAATTCTTCTCCACCTTCTTCGTCTTCTACCCGGCAGAACAGTCCGTTACTATAAGTTCCTATCCACAGGATCCCGTTCCTGTCACTATACAAACAATTGATCTTATCGTTTTCGGATGCCGGTTTTCCTTTGGCGTGTACCTTATGACGTTCAGATATAATTTTACCCTCCCTTACTTCTGAGATATTCAGGTTAATACTGTGAAGGGCTTTTTCGGTACCCACCCATAAAATCCGTTTCTGATCAAGGGAAAGATGAGCCGCAGAAGTTATCCGCTTATCCGGGATCGCTGTCTGAAGGATAGGGATTACCGTCATATTCTGTAAATCCAGAAATTCCAGCCCACTGTTTGTTGTTACCCATATTCCATCCAAAACCGTATCGTACACCATTGCGGAAATAAATTTACTTTTAAACAGGTCGCCCCGGATAAAGGTAGTGTCGTGTTCGAAATATCCTTCCCGGGTTAACGGCATCCGGTTCAAGCCTCCTCCCCAGGTGGCAATCCACAGATAACCGCCCCCTTCTATAATATAACAAACCGCATTATGGGACAAACTATTCTTATTCCGTACATCATATTTAAAATGAAGAAACGAATTACTCTGGTGGGATAGTTTATTTAAACCACCTTCAACTGTTCCTACCCATATATTTCCCCGTTGGTCTTCATAAATAGCATTCACCGGATTAGGCGAAATAGAAGAGGGATCAGAGGTATTATGGCGATATGTTTTAAACATATCCCCTTTTTTATCCATTTTGTTAACACCCCCTTTTTCCGTACCAATCCATATGGTATTATGTTCGTCAATATACAGGGAACTACAAAAATTATTATTTAGTCCAAAGTTCCTATCCGGATTATTGGAGATGTGCAGGAATTCTTCTTTTTCCTTATCCATAATACAGATCCCTTTATAAGTAGCCAGAACAAGGTTTCCACCGGATGTTTGAATAATATCTTTTACATAATCCTGTAAGAGGCTTTTCGGATTCAGGGGATTATTTTTATAATGTTTATATTTTCCACTTATCGGGTTATAACAAAAAAGACCTATATCAGTACCAATCCAGAGAGATTTATTATCAGGATAAAAACAAAAGATTGTACCCTGGTCAATATCCGGCAAATTTCCCGGAGCCGGATACAGTTGGAATGTTTGCCCGGAGACCCAGTTTAGAACACGTATCCCTCTCTCACGGTAACCCACCCATATTCTATTCCGGGGATCAACATACAGGGATAATACAGCCATGCCCTCCTCTTCCTGAATAGAAGTTATCATAGCGATCTCGCCGGAAGGCTGAAAAGAGACAGTTGCTAATCCTCCTTCATAACCAACCCACAGGTTACCAATAGAATCCAAAGCAAATGAATGAATAGAAGCGGTAAAAATTTTATGTCCGGCATAAGGTTTAACTGCTATATCTTTTACTTTTCCGGAAGAGAGGTCAATCAGGCTTACCCCTTCTTCTGTTCCTACCCAAAGTGTTTTATAATTATCTTCAGCAATTGTATTGACAAAAAGGCTCTGAATTGCATCTTTCTCAGTATGCCTTCCGTACCGGATAAACTCATATCCATCAAAACGATTCAACCCGTTCCAGGTGGCAAACCACATAAACCCATAACTGTCTTTATAGATATGGTTAACCGTATTCTGTGCCATTCCATCCCGCGCTGTCAAATAAGAGAAATGATAGTCATCGACGGATAAATGACCCGAAACTCTTCCTATAAAAAGAGATAAGAAGACTATGATTAGATATAAAGGGGTGTGTCTCATGGTATACCCAAAAGTCATAATAGTTAAAAGTTCTTACTGGCGAAGATAGGAGAAGTAAATGACAATTCCTAATATAAAGTGTATGTTTTACAAGAGGTCATAAAAAAGAAAGAACCGGTAAACTTACAACGTCTACCGGTTCCTTCGAACTTAGTTACTTTTCTTTCCCCAGTATGTTTTGGTTGTAGTATAACCGGCATATACAATGGTATGCGTTCTGGGATCGGCTTCCCAATCAACTTCGCGTTGCAGGTACAATTTCACTCCATTGGCTGTCAGTATTTGTTTTTCTGCATCGTAACTCCAGGTTCCCCCTTGCCAGGTGCCATCTGTAATGGTATGGTCGTCCGCGAGGGTCATGTTGCCCGATTCTTTCTGGTTTCCATAAGAATAAGACAGGTCGATGTGTTCCCAGTTACCTATCAGTTCATCTTCCGTAATGGCTACCCGAGGAACAGCTCCATAGCGTTCGGGCATAACGAGTGGCCAGCCGTCTTCCGTCCAGCGGATGCTGCGCACATGTCCCATCATGATGGCATTGCTGGCATTAATTCCACTAATGTCTTTAGGCAGGCGACCTTGCGATGCGTAGTACCAGTTGCCGGCACCGTCATCGAAGATGGCGCAGTGTGCAATGCCTACCCAACCATAACTGTTGCTGAATTTGTAGGGGTGGGTGACTACCGGAAGCACCTCTGTGCTGGTAGTGATATCGGTTCCGTCAATACCGTAATAAGGGCCGGTGATCCGTTCAGCACGGGCTACGCGGGTATTGTAAGGCACATCCAGTGCGTCATAGGCAAGGAATAGATAATAGTATCCGGTTTCCGGATTGTAGATCACTTCCGGAGCTTCGGAACCTTGCCAACGGCTATTGGCTCCACGTCTATAGATAAGTTTTCCGTAAGTCGATTCTTCGGGAATGTCCCACGGTGCACCCAGTTCTCTAAGTGGTTTTCCGGTTGCGGCATCCAGTTGCAGGGCAGCGATACCACTATGCCATGAGCCGTAGATGAGCCAGTGTTCGCCTTCGTTCGTAATGATATACGATGGGTCGATGGCATTCCATTTAAAATAGCCATCCCAGTTGTCTGCGGAAAGTCGTCCCCACTCATTCATACCCAAATCGGAAGAAGAGCATACTACGAATCCTTTATCTTCCCATACATTACTCGCCGGATCGGCAGTTTCCATCAGGCCGATGAAAGCACGTTCGGTCCAGGAATTATCGTAATTATCGGCATTATTCGGTGCTCCGGTTTTGATGTAATTGTCGATCACAATCGAATAGTACATACGATATTTTCCGGCAGAGACTTTACGGGCGACAGGTGCCCAATAGCCATACTCTGGATTTTCTATAGGATCAAGCCCTTGTTCTGCACGTATTTCATTAAGCTTTGTTTTTACCCACGTTGGTGTTTCATCCATTGTCGATCCCAGGTATTCCCAGTTCACAAGGTCTTTGGAACGGCGGCCGTGGAAATGTCCGTGTCCATCATGTACATTGCCGTAAGATGCATCGGTTTGATACATATAGTAATATCCGTCTTCGGCCAGCATAACGGTGGGGTCGTGTACGTTTGCCAGGTTCCATTCATTGCGTTGGTCCCAGCCGGCTATGCCTGTGTAGTTATCCGCATAGTCGGGTGCCTCGTAGATTCTGAGCTGTTCGTCCAGAGGGAGGACTTCTGTGGTTGCCGTGATCGCATCCGAGTAGGTATAACGGCTGTTACTGTAGGCATAAGCACGGATATAGTAAGAGGTGTTGCCCATCAAACCGGATATAGTTGCACTGAAATTCTCGTCTGCTTCTACTACATTGTCTTTGATAGTAGGCTCCTGGGCGTTTACACTATAGACAAATCCCCTCATGACTACGTTATTCACATTGCCGGTGACGGATGAATTAACGGTCAGTGTGTAGCCTGTAGTTTCGGTTACCTGGGGAGTGGCTACGTCTATATCGCTGTTTCTATTGTATTCGGTATCGTCCAGCCCATCGGAGCAAGCCGTGTAAACGAAGACCGTCAGCAGGGATATTAATAAAAATGTTACTTTTTTCATTCGATTGGTATGTTCTTAAGATCCATGCCGTTCCTCTATCAGAGGAAACGGCATAGACGATAAAGAATTAATAATTATTCTCATTCATTGAATACGAGATGCGCTTTTTCGACAGACAATCTAAAGTACAGGTCATCGGGAACTATGGTATTGATGCCCAAATAATACTGGGTGGAAGTTGTACCTGTAGTACCCTCCATCACTGCCTGAACATCGGCGGTGCTATTGCCGCAGTTGGTCACGTAGATTATGACTTTGGCTCCATTCATACCGGCAAGCCAGGTCGCCCAGTCGCCTTGTGTCCCGTCGTGAACGCAGGCATCGTATCCATTGCCTGTTCCCCAGTTATCGGCGCGAACAAATGCGTATTCGTCAGTAACATTCTCTTTATGGAGAAACACAAGAAAGTTGTTCCAGTTGGCAGCCTGATCGCTGTAATTGGTGAAAGTGATAGACTTTGTCTCGCCCACAGATACTTTGAACTTGTCGGAGGAGTCTTCATTGAAGGCCGTTGAATTGTCTGTGGCTCCTACCACGCTGGCTGTGTTGGTCACAACAGAAACTGCAGACTCGGAGACAGTAACCCCTACCGTGGTGGTGACTCCATCTTCGCTGGTAATGGTAACGGTCTGATTACCGGTCTTCGCGGGAACGGCAGAGAAGCTGAGTCTCGCATTGTCAATGGTTCTTGAGCTTCCATCGGCGTAAGTTGCTGTAACCACCATACCTGTTGGGTCGAAGGCCATCGTCCGGTTTGTCAAAGTCTGGGTGGCAGCCGAGGTATAATAATAGTATTGTGTACGCGAGGGTGAGGTAGTTACCTGAATGGATAAAATCTTGTCCACGACTTCAAAAGTAGCATTCGCCACAATCGGTTGTTCACTATTCTCACCCTTAAAGGTTTTATTGTAGATGACTACAAGAGTTTTCACGCCCACTTGATCCATATCGGGGATGGCAGAGAAATGAAGTTCGGAAGCCGTTACGGTTTTGGTCACTCCCTCTTCGAAGGTAACGAAGGCTGATACATTGGCCATGGCTTCTTCGAGCGAAGTACCTATGCTGACCTGATCAGGTACATTTTGCAGTTGCATTGATACCGGATTTTTGTCTTCGGCAGAAGTCAGGCCTTCGATAGGAACGATGTTGGTCTGCTGGAAGTCGATGTATGAACCTTCAGGAGCCAGGAAGCAGCGGATGTTGGTATTACCCGGATCCGGGTTCAGATTTACTTCCTTATAGGGTTGCTCGTACGTCTTGGTGGCTTCGCTGTTATAAATCTTTACGTTGAAAGCACTTGCGCTGGTGCGGTCCACGGTGATCGTTATCTTGCCACCCAATCTCTGTACATTAGCGTCGATATTGTCTACAGGATCGAGAAGCAGGGTACTTGTGCTGTACTTAAAAAAGAGATGGTCGCCCCATTGCGAGTTGTAGGCTAAAGAATCGTTTGTGGCATCAAAGCGGATAACTCCGTATTCGGCATAACCTGCGCCTTCACGATCCACATCGTTGGTGATGACTAGGGCAAAGTTCTTGTAATACGTGTTATCGGCCGGATTGATGTGGAGGTTGATTACCGCATTCCACTTCTCGCCGTCGGGTACTACGTAATACTTGGAGAAGGCAGACCAAAAGCCGGAGGTATAATCCGTATTTCCGAAGGTGTACACATCTTCCAGCATGCCTTCAAGCTCTTCTTCATCCGGTTGCGTCTTCGAATCTTCAATTTCCTGTATTTTATCGGAAATCCAGTCGGGGGCGTTCACGTCGTAAAGTTCGGCACCCTCGCAGCTTGTCAATGCCAGCAACCCTAAGGTTAATGCACAGCAAACGTATGTTATTTTTTTAAGTAATCTCATTGTCTTAAATTTAAAGAATGTAATTGTTTCTTGTTTATCTGCTTAAATCTACAACCGGACGCACTTTCCAACCATTGCTGTTGAAATAAGAGGAGTTGTCCGTGCTATAGTTAGCCGAATTACCTTCCAGATTAGGGTTGTTGTTCAACAACTGCTGCACAATGGGCAGGAATTCATGTCCCGGTAAGTAGGTGTCGTAAGTGCTCTTCAGTTCAGAATCGGTTGCTATATCGCTGTAGCTCACAGGATCCTTTACCCCCTCTGTAGAGCGGCGTACCGTGCCGTGTTCCTTGAGTTGCTGCAAGCGGCCGTTGTCGTAGAAGAAGCCCCAGCGGATGAGATCGAAGCCCCGGCCGAATTCGCAGCCAAACTCCTTAGGACGTTCCACGTTGGCTATCTGTTCGAATAGTTTGTCGGCGTTGTTGAAGTCCTGAAGTTCTAAGTTGGCCAGACCGGCACGGTTACGCACCTCGTTGATCCAATCGATAGCCTGCTGTGTAGGGCCATTGACCTCGTTTTCGCATTCGGCAGCAAGTAGCAATACATCAGCATAGCGCATCATGCGTAGGTTAATACCACAGCGTAAGCCTGTAACGACGGAATTGTAGAGACCGGTACGGAGGTTCGTGAATTTGGCTATTGGCAGACCGCCGTAAATGTTGTTCGTCACGATATTGTCGGAGGCTGTAAGTGTGTACGTATAAGCTACATTCCCATACTCGAAATCCTCCCAGTCGGGTTCGTAGGTTCCGATGGTCCAATAAAGACGGGGGTCGAGTGTACCCTTCGTGGTGCGCTCTTCTTTAAAAAGATGGTAAAGCCAGGGTGAAGCTGAAATATCGGCCCAACCACCATAGTTGCCGGGAGCGAAGTTGCTCTCAATGGCCGATCCTTGTGTGGCATTAGGGCTTGTGTTCACCGGAGTCCATTCGTCGTCGGTGCCTTGCGCCCCATAGTCGAGGTACTGCACTTCGAAGAGGCTTTCTGCGTTGTTCTCGTAGTTCGAACCTTCACGGAAATTATCTCCATAGTTATCCATCAGTCTATACGTGCCATACTTCTTACCGATAATGTCTTTCAGGACCGGGAGTGCATCGCTGTATTTTTGGCGCATCATCAGGGCGTGGGCATAATAGCCTGCCGCAGCACCACAGGTGGCACGTCCGCCGGCCCACTCGCCGCCTTCGTCACGGGAAGGAAGCAGTTCCATCGCTTCCCTGAAGTCTTTTTCTACCTGCTCCAGTACTTCATCGTAGGTGCTGTTGCCTTTATAAAGTTCTTCGAGCGACGAATAGTCGGCGTAGTCGGTAATGAGGGGCGGATTTTGATAATAACCCACCAGGTTGTAGTACGACAGTCCGCGCAGGAAAAGCATTTGTCCTTTGATGCGTTTCATTTTATCAGAAAGTTGGCTGTTATCTTCATCGCAACGGGAAAGGGCGAAGTTACATACATTGATGGTGTAGTACCATTCCCGCCAGGGCCACCATGTAATGTCCGAAGTAACTTCCGCATTCAGGTCATCGAAAGGTATATACCACACTTGTGAAGAGTTCCAGGCTTCATCTCCACGGCACACGTCAATAGTGTAGCCTACACGGGCATAAGAACCCTCCATACGGATGTGGTTGTAGGCAGCAATCACAGATTCCTCCAAATCATCGGCATTAAAACCGAAAGTACTTGAAGTTTGCTGGTTGGGATTCAATAAATCCAACTTGTCGCTGCAAGAAAACAGCGTACTAAATCCCAGAATGAGAGCAAGTGAATATTTATATAGTTTCATAAAATATGTTTTTAGGTAATAACAATTAGAATGTTAAATGAGCGCCACACATGAAAGTGCGTGCAGTAGGATAAGAACAGAAGTTATATCCCGGGGTGAAAGTTCCTCCCGCATAGTCAACATTATAACCGTGATAGCCGGTGAATGTGTGAAGATTTTGTGCTGACACATAGAAACGCACATTAGTTACATAGTTGCCGAACCACTTATCGGGGAAGTTGTAGCCCAACTCTATGTTGGCAATCTTCCAGTAGGCCGCGTTCTGAATCTTGCGCGAACTGAAGAGGTCGTTCCAGCCCAGGCTGGCACTGTTGGTAACATACGTGCGTGGCACGTTGGAGAGGTAAGTGCTGCCGTCTTCACTCCAGCGGTTAGCATCGAGCATACACACATCTTTGTTTCCCCAGCCATAGGCAGAGTTAAGCGAGTTGTATATGTCATCGCTGACGTGATAATTCAGCGCACCGAAAGTAGCGATGCTCAAGTCGAAACGCTTGTATTCAAAGCGGGCACTAAGGCCGAAATTAATCTTAGGCATACCGCTACCCAACACCACCTGGTCGTAGGCGTCTATTTTACCGTCAGGTACACCGTCCGGTCCGCTCACGTCCTTATAGAGTAGGTCGCCAACCTGAGCACCCTCCTGAGTAGCATGATTGTCCAAGTCTGCCTGCGTACGGGCAATACCCTCATAAACCCAGCCGTAGAACTGACCTATTTCCTGCCCCACATTGGTTATGTAGGCTCCGGTGATGTAGGAGTCGGTACCAAAACCTAACGAAGTTACACGGTTGCGCAACGTGCTGAGGTTGCCCGAAACTTCATACTTGAAGGCGTGGTCGCGGTTGCGGTAAGTAGCCGAGAACTCAAAACCGGAGTTGTTCATAGAGGCGGCATTCATTACAACGGTAGTATTGGACACACCTGCTTGTTCCGGAACAGGAACATCATACAACAGGTCCTGGCTGGTATTCTTGTACCACTCTGCCGTAAACTCCAGGCGGTTGCGGAATAAGGCGAGGTCAATACCCACATTGTAGGTCTTCTTTTTCTCCCATGCCAGATTATTATCCACGAAAGTAGAAATGGCAGAACCGGTTACTATGTTACCATTGAAACTATAGGTCATGTTGTTGCGCGACATAACAGCCTGATACATATACTCGCCGATATTCTCGTTACCGAGTACACCATAACTACCACGGACTTTGAACATATTCACCGTATTCGTATCGAAAGGGAAGAAGTTTTCTCTGTCGAAGCGCCAGCCCGCAGAGATGGAGGGGAAAGTGCCCCAACGGATACTTCTGGTCAGGCGGGAACTACCATCCCGGCGCACTGTTGCCGATATCAGGTATCTGTCATTGTAATTGTAGTTGATTCGGCCGATATAGGACAAGATGGAGTGCTTGTATTCGTAACTTTCAGAATACGTGTCAGCAGCATTCTGGAGCTGTAGGAAGTACGGTTCAGTGAAGTTGAGGCCCCATCCGGTCAGCAGGTCGGTGGTTTCCTCCTGGTACGTCTGCCCTGCCACTACGTTGATGTGGTGCTTGCCTATCGTACCGTCGTAAGTAACTATGTTCTCTATCAGCGCATCCGTATAATCGCGCGATGCCTTGGTAAGCCGTTCGTTGCTTTTGGACAGATACACACGGTTACTTTGCACCCATGCGGGGATCCAGGTATGATCCTTGGCGTGGGTTTTACTGTAAGAGAGGTTCACTTTATAGTTGAGCTTATGATCTTTGCTCTCGAAGCCAACCATCTTGAACAGATCCACATCGGCCGATCCGGTTCCCACGAAGCGATCCACACGGGTGTTGCGTTCCATCAGGTTATTTACCAGTAACGGGTTGGAAGCAGAGATGTCACCATGAACGGTATCGTAGTAAACGCCATAGCCGTAAGCGTCATAATTGAAGTTGTTGGCAATTCCTACCAGGTTATCAAGTACCCATGTAGAAGAATCGTATGCCTTGATGGTGGGCTGCATGAGCAAAGTGCCGCGCAGTACATTGGTTACGTCGCCGTACAAACCCTGAACGTATTCGGAAGCATTCGACAAGCCCATATTGTCCTGGTTGGAGTGAGAGTAAACGAAGCTGGTCTGGAACTTGATGAACTTGGTTTCCATGGTGTTGTTTACACGCGCGGTAAAACGTTCGTAGTTAGGACCGGCACCTTCGAGTGTTCCTTTTTGGTTGAAATAATCTAATGCTATATTATAAGCATTATTGGCACCACCGCCGGAGAGGTTCACGTTGTGATTCTGGCGAATCCCCGTCTTGAACACTTCTTCAAACCAGTTGGTGTTGGTGTCATCCTGGAAATGATATTTTCCGGTTTCGCTGTCAAGTATGTATCCCGATGGCAACGGAGTGTTGGAGTTTGCGGCCGCCTGACCGAGGTATTGGCTGTATTGGTCGGCATTCATTACATTATAAACGTTACTGGGAATATTATCCACACCGAAGTATCCAGTGTAGTCTACCTTCAGCGGTTGGTCTTTCTGTCCGCGTTTGGTGGTGATGATAATCACACCATTAGCAGCGCGCGAACCGTAGATGGCAGCAGCCGAAGCATCTTTCAGAACCTGGATGGTTTCAATATCGTTTGAAGAGAAATCGCGTATAGTAGTTCCCATGGGAACACCGTCGATAACATACAGAGGAGCGGTGCTGCCGAAAGATCCGACCCCACGGATACGGACGGTAGGATCGGCACCGGGCTGTCCGTCAGAGGTGACTTGCACACCGGGAACCTTTCCTTCGAGCATGGTGGAGATGTTGGAGTTTGATGCCTGTTTCAAGGCTTCCGCATCTACTATAGCAACGGCACCGGTTAAGTCGGCCTTTTTCTGTGTACCGTAGCCCACGACCACCACTTGGTCAAGTAGCTGGGTGTTGGATTCTAACTGGATAGTTTCAATGATGGCACGATTACGAACAGCCACTTCGCGTTCCTTGTACCCCACATAGCTTATCACAAGGATAGCGTCTCCAGGCACATCCAATTGGAAGTAGCCGTCCAGGTCGGTAATAGTTCCGCCTTGTCCGTCTTTAATCATGATGGTAGCCCCTATCAGGGATTCACCGTGTTCATCGACTACCTGACCACGAACCTGGATAGTGGGAGATTGTGCCACGGTAGCCATTGCAGGGGTAGAATACACTGCCATACCGCCTAAGGTACACAGGATAAGCATTACGGAAAAGAATAAATGTTTCCTCATCTTATAAAAGTATTAAAGTTGGTAATTTAATAGATTAAATTTGTTATTAACTGTATTACAATGCCGGATTGACATACGCCCCCGGGCTTCATTAGGTTTTTACTTTTTGATTTTTGATTGTCCATACTAATCTGGTTTTTACTTTTTCTCATATCGTATTAATTTAATTATTAAACATATATATGTAATACACCTGAATTTATTCTGAAGAGAATTTGTTTTCGCATTTTTCAGGAAAGCAGATAAAGGAAAATTTCCTTTATCTGCGCTGTTCCTTTTTGCTAACCTAAAAGAATCATGAAATCAACTCAATTTTTTGTTTAGTGACTTTTCATTGTAGTGCTTGGCACTACAATGAAAAAAGGGGTACCCCTTTTGCCTGTATACTAATTACCTAAATTTATTTCACTCGTTTCCCCCAAACAGAGAAACCATGTTGTTCCAGGCCGGTAAACAGAACCGTTTTCTTTTCATTTTCCCAATCCTGTCCCATGTGTGGTATCAGTCCGGTGATTTTTTCATCTCCGATTATTAACGTTAACCCTTTTTTCGGATCGTATGACCAGGTTCCGGTTTGTTCGCCTGTTACTTTTCCGTTTTTATGGAATGTATAGCGGGTAGATACATCTATTTCTTCACTTTTCAATTCGCCTTCACCCCACAGGATTTGTCCGGCCCATAGTTCGCGTTCATATTTACTATCCCGGATCAGAATAATCTCCCAATCACCGACAAAATCGGCAGCGATCAGATCCTGTTGCGGAATTCCGGCATAGCGTTCGGGAGAAACTACCGGCCAGCCATCCGCTGTCCAGAAAATTTCCCGTACGTGTAGAACCATCAGCTGATTATCCGGACATAAACGTCCCTGATGCATCATAAAATAACGGTCGCCATCTTTCACTACCCCGCAGTGGCCTGTTCCGGCCCATCCCGGATGATTTTCAAACCGGTAAGGATGTGTTAATACGGGATAGTTATTGGTCTCCTCGCTCATATCAGCGCCAAAAATATCATAAAACGGCCCTTCTGCCTTGTCAGACCGGGCAACCCGCACATTATACGTAGTCATCAACGGATCATAGGAAACAAAAAGGAAATATTTACCCAAAGCCGGATTATATACAATCCCCGGAGCTTCGATGTTATCTTTTTTCCGGTTGGCACGTCCGGCAACCAGATGCCCCTGATCTCCCGGATTCATTGCCAATCCTGTTTCAGGATCCAGTTGTAAACAATATAAACCGCCAAAATAAGAACCGTAATGCATCCAGTGCTCTCCTTCCGGAGTTATCACTACACTGGGATCAATAGCATTCATACGGGAGGTAGAATCTGTCTTTACCACACATCCTTTTAGTTCCCAGGGGCCTTCCGGCGAATCCGATTCGGCCAGTCCCAGATAAGAAATAGACTGTGCAAAAGCAGAAACACAATAATACAAACGATATTTATCTTTATATTGTACAGGGAAAGGTGCCCAGATATTGGTTGCGCCTTTACCGCCTGCATTGCTTCGTACATGCTGAATGGCCTCTTCGGGTATTTCAGGAAATGCCCAACCGACAAACTCCCAGTTGACAAGATCTTTGGATTTACGTACCTGAATATTACCTACCGGTATATCCAATTCCTCTGCTGCATTTCCTCCACGCTGATGATAAATCGCATCTGTTGAATACATATAAAAGGTATCACCTACCTTAAAACAGGCCGGGTCATGTACGTTATAGGTACCCCACGATTTATAATTTTCCATTCCGGAAACAGAACGGTAATCATCTACCCAGGGATTAGGAGAATACTCCGGTGTTAGGGGACTGCGTTCCATGCTACAGGAAGAAACAGATGTGAGAAGAATGGTAGCCACCAGGTGGGTGGCTACCTTGAAAATTGCATTACTCATAAATTGTTCGCCTTAGAAAATATAGTAGTGGTTTATTGTATCTTTATTGTTACCAGAGAACCGGCAGGAACTTTCAGCGAAAGATCACCGTTTTTGTACTTTGCACCTTTGAAATCAGCTAACTGAACATTGGCTGGTTTCTCAAACGTATTGTGTTCACGCAGATTTTTAGCTGTAAGTATCTGGCCGCTTTTTACTGAACCCGAAGCCATGCCACGCAGGCTGCAATTGATATCTATGTCATTTGCAGGATCAACATTTACAAAAGTAACATGTACAGCTCCTGATTTATCTTTTGAAGCAGTCGCACTGATCGCCTGCAATTCACCGGCTTTTCTAACTTTGTCGCTGATTCTTACTATCGCGTCATCTCCTCTGCTATAAAGTGGAGAGGTTACTTCAAGTGGTAACATTACCGCATCCTGATGTACTTTATACATATCGAATACATGATAAGTAGGGGTCAGGATCATTTTATCTCCATCGGTTAGGATAATAGCCTGCAACACATTTACCATCTGGGCTATGTTGGCTATTTTCACCCGGTCGCAATGTTTGTGGAAAATATTGAGTGTCAGACCCGCGATCAGGGCATCACGCATGGTATTCTGCTGGAAAAGAAATCCCGGATTTGTGCCTGGTTCCACATTATACCATACTCCCCACTCGTCGACAACAATCGAAATTCTCTTTTCCGGATCATAGACATCCATGATGTTTCCGTGATGCGTGATCAGATCGTCCATATAAATTGTTCTGACCAGACTATTCATATAATCATTGTCATCAAAAACAAGGGCACTGCCTTTATCCATCCAACCGTTTGTATGTATGTAATAGTGCAAAGACAGGCCATTCATCATCCGGTTAGGTATATTTTTCATTAAAGTTTCGGTCCATTCATAATCATCAACATTGGCACCACCGGCAATACGGTATAGTTTATTAGTACCATAGTCACGGCAGTAAGTAGAATACCGGCGATAGTGTTCCGCATAAGCTGCCGGAGTCATATTACCTCCGCAACCCCAGTTTTCATTTCCTACGCCCCACAACTTCACATTCCAGGCTTTATCACGTCCGTTTTCACGGCGCAGGTTGGCCATCGGGCTTTCTCCATCAAAGTTGATATACTCAACCCATTTGGCCATCTCTTCTACGGAGCCGCTACCTACATTGCCACAAACATAAGGCTCTGTTCCGAGTACTTCGCAAAGATCAAGGAATTCGTGTGTTCCAAAACTATTATCTTCAGTTACCCCGCCCCAGTGGGTGTTTACCATTTTAGGACGCTGGTTCCGGTTACCGATACCGTCCATCCAATGGTATTCATCGGCAAAGCAACCACCCGGCCAACGCAGGTTAGGTATCTGAATATGTTTTAATGCCTGGATTACATCGTTACGGACTCCATTCGTATTAGGTATAGGCGAATCTTCCCCCACCCAAAGACCACCATAAATACCATAACCTAAATGTTCGGCAAAATGTCCATATATATGACGGCAGATCGTGTCTTTTCCCAAATCAACATTTACTACAACATCCGCTTTTTGAGCCTTCATTGGAAACAGGATACAAAGAAGAAGGAAACAAATTACCAGATTCTTTTGCGTTTTCATGTTATTACTTAAATTTTAAATATTAGACTGTCATTTACGAAAGCAAATATAGAAGGAAGAAATAAACAAGAGGTGGACAAAAGTTTTTTTCAGGTGGACAAATTTCCACACGCCTTATAAACCAATATAATCAATTAATTATCAATAGACTAAACACAAATCAAATATTAGTTTTTTATCCTCTCCGGGGAGCTTTGAAAATCATTACAAAGGTGTTTTATGATCTACATCTAAACATTCAACCCTGAATATGAGATTTTTTTCGTTCTATAATTATGAAACGAACCGGAAACAATTATAGAACCGAACCGATTATAATTATAGTGGATTCGTTCCATAATTATAGAACGAATTAGTTTTTGCAAAAAGCATTAGGAATCCAGTCCTTCTTTTTTCTTGTTTTTCCAGGTCGGATATTAGTTTATAAATTGGGATGGGGTGTTAGGTGAATTTGTCTATAATTTTAATTCGTTTTTTCTTTTTCTATGTAGTTTATTAGTTTAGTAAACAGGAGGCAAAAGTGTTCATTTTTTATGGATAGAAGGTGCTGGTGAGCTTCGGTGATTAGTGTTTTGAATGCTGTTTCGTCTTCTTTTAATAAGAAGGCTATGGTTGTTATGTTTAATATATTTTCTAAGGTGGGTGGTAATAAAATGGTCCGGTTTGAAATGGTGGGTTTTATGTATTTATATAGTAGTTCGATATTACTATATTGTTGCCAAAAGGGTTCTACGATAGTATCCAGGTAGGTTATGCATTGCCGGAATTTTATGTTTGCGTCTTTTTCATTGTATATGAAATCCCATTTATTGTTGTTATCAAATGGTAGTGATAGTAAGGTGGATATTTTTTTTTAAGTCTCCTGATAAGATACTCTCTTCGGTGATACCGGCTCCTTTTTTTATTATTTTTTCGCAGGGCTGGTATCCTATAGCTGCTATCAAATCTAAACGGATGCCTGAACTATATTTGAAGAAAAAGGTCCAGATTGTGTAGGAGTAGTTGTTTTTTACTATTCTATACATTCCTTTTGTTTTCGTGTGTTTGAAGCCTTTTTGTTTTAAGTGGGCTCCTACTGTGTTTAGGAATAGGGATTGTATTTCTGCTATTTTCATTTTTGTTTTTAATCTAATAGGTTAAATTTTTGTGAAGGTATTAATTTTATTCGAAAATGTGTAATATGTTGGTGCTGAAACGTCTTCCGCATTTTGGACAGGATAGGATTTTGCCGGGGAGTACAATCCCCCCCCCGGTCCATCAATCCAGCAAATCCGGGAAATCCGGACATTCCCGGAGATATCTGTTTGATTATTTGACCAATCTTACTTCATAGAAACGTGGGATAGAACGTTTTTCGGGGGCAGCAAATTTTAATTCGAATGTGGATTTGTTTATCGCTGCTTCCGGCAGTTCATATTCTACCGTATAAAAACCTTCACCCGGGCGCCGGTCTACTTTATAAGTTTCTATGTCTTCGTTGTTTACCGATAAGGTGAAGATACCGGTTTCATCTTCTCCGTAGAAAGTAAGTAATAACTTTACTACTTCTTTAGCCGGATTTTTCATTTCATAACTGAACCAACCACACGCACTACGCCAATGACGGTTATTTGCCGTACCGGTTTGGGTATTTTCGCCTTTATAGAAGTGATCGGATTCCGGTTGTTGTTCGCCCGGATAAATCAAATCGACTGTGCGGGTGTCTAATAATGCCTTTTCCTTTTCTGCTTCTGCAAAGTTTTTTTGTAATTCCTGCAGTTTCTCCGGAGTTGTGTAAGGGAAGTAGATCACATACCGGGAATCGTGCAGATCGAAGAAAGGCTCCAGACGTATATTTTTATACTGTTCCGGCTCTACGATTCCGGAGAGTGTATATACCAACGATTCACCCTCCACAGGTTGTATACCTTGCAGTATTTGTTCTTCATTTTCTGCTACGATCATCGGCATTTCCTGCAACGGTAATTTTGTACCCATCGCAATGTGCCCGCCACGGCTATCATCGGCATATAATCCGGGCATTTCATCGCCGGATGTTTTTGCAGCCAGTACATATGGGCCGTCCATGATCGCAATATAATCGGATTGATCAGGTAAACGATGAACCGTCAGGTGACGGGGTAACGTAAGTTCTATCCGGTCTCCTTGTTCCCATTCACGGGTCAGCGTGATATAACTACCCGGTTGTTCTTTTATTTCTACAGACTGACCGTTTACTGTAAGTTTTGCTTCTCCCTGTTTTACCCATTCCGGATAACGAAGTTTTAGGGTCAGTTCTTTGGCTCTATCAGGGTTTATAGTGATTATAACACTTTCTCCTGCCGGAAAATCGGTATCTATTTCTACTGTGGTTGCTTTTTCTTTCCAGGCGAGTTGCGACGGGATATAAAGATTTACATACAGGTCATCCCCGGAATGCCCATAGATCAATTCTCCATAGCGGGCATGATTTTCCAATCCTGTTCCTACACAACACCAGAATCCTTCATGTTGTTGGGAATATACCCGGTAATGCCCCGGACGCATGGGGGTAAAGTAAACAAAACCACCTTTCTCCGGATGTTGGGAAGAAAGAATATGGTTATACATGGCCTGTTCGTAATAACCGATATATTTTTCCTGTGGGTCTGTCAGGAAAAGCAGGGTACTTAAGCGCAACATGTTGTAGGTGTTGCAGGATTCCGGTCCCTGTTCTTCCGTGATCATGGAGGTAAAATCGTCCGACGGGTGAAAATGCTCCCTTACACTGTTTCCACCGATCACTACGGTACGGCTATCCACTACATTATCCCAGAAATAACGGGTTGCCCGGTCCCAATCCGCATTCCCTTCGGCATCCGCAATGTATTTGTAACCGATTACTTTGGGAATCTGTGTATTGGCATGCAATCCGGTCAGTTTATCTTCTCCTTTCAACAGAGGGTCCAGAATCAGATGGTGAGAAAAACGGCGGGCCAGTTCCAGGTATTTCTGTTTTCCGGTGATGTTGTATACATCGGCAAACAATTCATTTAAACCTCCATGCTCACTCCGTAACATATCCTGCATTTGTTGGTCTGACAGGCCTGATGTTATACCAATCATCCAGTCTGTCAGTTTTACCAGCATTTGTTTAGCCTCTTCGCTGCCGGTATATATATAAGCATCCCGGAGGCCGTGATATATTTTATCAATATTATAAAGAGGTACCCAGCCTCCGTTCAGGTCAAAGTCTCCGGCCCGGATATCTCCCCGGGCCACTTCCGCCCATATTTTCTTTCCGTTTGGTACGCCACTCAAATATCCGTCGCCCGATGCATCCTGTGCCCGTTTGAATTCGCTCAACACATAATCGAACCGTGCTTTTACTTCCGGATCGCCGGTAGCTGCAACCATTTGGGAAAGAGCCGACAGGTAATGACCTCCGATATGGCCATCCAGACCGGTATTCTCCCAGTTGGTATAATTTTCCGCTTTAGGCTGTAATCCGGCTTCTTTCAGATAAGGGGCTAACAGCCGGTCGGGGTCTAACCCAAGAATATACTGTTTGTCAACTTCCTGTGCATTTTTAAAAGGACTCTCTTTTAAGCGCACATCGGACAGATGAAATAATTCGATCTGTTTGTCTGTTTGTGCCTGTACACTCACAGTCAGGGAAAACAGGGCAAGGATAGGAATAATGTGTTTCATATAGTGGTATTTTAATTGTAAAGATTACTCTTATGCAAATATATAAAATAAGAGCCGGAAATATTTCATCCGGCTCCAATATTTTAGTTATTCTAACGGATTAGAAATCAATTTGTGATCTCATTATTTAGTTATACCTAAAACAGCATAGACTGTCTTTCCAACCCCGTCAGCCCCACGAGCTGTTAATTTCCATGTAAGAGACTGAGTAGTACTGGAATCAGACATCCAGAAATAGATCTGGCTACCGTTTGCCAGGTCATTTCCCCAATACACATTTGATGTCGCTCCTGAATATTCCCATGTATAATCAGTAAATCCATCACCGACAGCTCTTAGATAAATATATTTACCTAATCCACCCATTACATTATTCACGGTTATGGCAGTTGTCCAACTATTTTTGTCGAGACTATACTGGATACCTAACCCATCTGCATTCACTTCTTCTATAGCAGGATTCTGAACTTCAAGTTGTTGTGCCATCAATGCAAACGGCAATATCAGGAAAATACTTAATAATATTTTCTTCTTCATTTCTTTTAGTTTTTATTAATTAGCACCTGAATAACCCGGATTCTGAGCCAATTTAGGATTTGTCATTCTTTGTGCCTGCGGAATAGGATACAGGGCACGGCTCCGGTCGTTACCGGATGGATCGTCCGCATCATGCGAAAAAAAGGATTTGGTAGTATATACACCAAAGCGAATCATATCCTGACGGCGACGACCTTCCTGTGTAAACTCCCATCCTAATTCATCCAGCATACGTCCATACATTATATCGCTACCTCCTTCATAAGTGGTAGAGATTGCATCCCGGCGACCATAGTCATATACAGATCCTTCCTGTAGCTGTGCACCCGTAACCGTTGCTTTCGAGGCTTTATCACCAGAAAAATTACGTTGCCGAACCTGTGTTACCAATATGGCAGCACCATCAGGGTCACCATTGCGCAACATGGCTTCAGCTTTCATTAAAAGAACATCTGCATACCGGAATACAGGAAAATCATTATCCAGAATATTACTACTTCCCAATGCATATTCAAATTTTCCCCACCGGAAGCCATGTGCTTCATCCGAATTAAATACACTTTCCACTTCATTTACATAAATAAGTGGCTGATCACTATTTGACCAGTTTCGATACAAAGGCTCTCCTTCATAAGAATATTGAGGGCCCTGAATAAAGTTTGTCTGCAAACGGATATCATCCGGATCAAATGTGTCAATGAACTGCGGAATAACACAGGCTCCATTCCAGGGTTGCTCTGTAAGCTGATAAGTTTGCTGGTTGGCCGGATGTAAACTATACATATGGAAGTCAAACGTATTCCAGTTCGTAGTATAAATCCGGTCTATAGCCAGTGCAAAAATAATCTCTTTAGAGTTTTCATTATCTGTCAGGAACACTGTACGTTGTTCGTTTTCCAGGTCATACATATGACTATTAATCACTTCATCACAGGCATCTATACATTTTTGCCACTCTGTATTATTTCCATTGGAAAAGATTTCTGCATTCAGGTACATTTTTGCCAACAGTGTATATCCGGCCCATTTATTAAAACGGCCATAATATTGTTTTGAAACAGATTCAGACAGGTATGGGATATTTTCAGTCAATTCTTCAATAATAAAGTCATATACTTCTTTGCGGGTGTTTTGATCCGGCAAATATCCGTCCGGCACATCAAATTGAGTAACTAATGGTACATTTCCAAACAGATCTACTAACACATAATAGTAAGAAGCCCTGAGTACTTTTAGTTCGGCAAGCATGGCACGTTTAGCCTCGTCGTCCAGTGGCAACTCATTTTCTACCTGATAAAGTACCAGGTTGCAAGCGGTTATACCTTCATAGGCGCGGTTCCAACATTGCAGGGGTATATCATCTTCCGTTGTCCAGGTATGCTGGTGTATCCGCATATAAATTCCTCCATCATCCCATCCGTTAGGACGTACAGGTACGACATCCTGATCGGCACTCAATTCCTGAGCACGTACTGTGCCATTCCAATCGAGTGTTAAGGTTCGCCAGGAAGTATAAGCAGATCCCAGTAAAGCAGCAATCGCTTCTTCTCCCGGTACAAAATCATCCGCTACAATACTATGATAACTCCGGCTCTCCAGATCAGTACATGCTACAGAAAAAAGCATGTAGTTTAACAATATGAATGATATAATTTTTGCTTTCATATATCTCGTGGATTTAAATAATTAAAAAGTAAGATTAACGCCAAACGTATAAGAACGGGTCGTAGGATAAGAATACCGGTCGTCATATCCCGGGTTAAGTCCTGATATAGAAACTTCCGGATCTACTCCTTTATAACCTGTTATGGTAGCCAGGTTAAGACATGACGCATAGATTCGTAATGATTTAATATATTTCGTTTTCAGATCACGGAAGGTATATCCCAATGTTACATTATCAATTTTCCAGAAATCGCCATTTTCTACATAGTAGCTATTAAACTCCTGCGACCATTCAGTACTTGATGATAGCCGGGTTTTACCAAATACCAGATCTTCAGAAGATTTCAGGCGGTTCCAGTCTTCGCGGGTACGATTTTCATAAAACATTCTCGGGGTGTTGATAATCTGAAAACCGAATGCTCCACGCATGGTTATGGCCAGATCAAAGTCTTTGTAACGGAAATGGTTATTCCATGAAAGATGATATTTGGGCAAACCATTTCCAATTACCTGCTTATCCTCAAAATCACGTCCGAAATCCTGATAAGAGACAGCATTCCCTTCTTTATCTTCATATACCCAAAAACCATTATTATCAATATCAATTACCTTAAAACCAAAGAAATTTCCAATGGATTCTCCTACCTGCACAATATGAGAATCCGTTTGCATCGGCGGTCCGATTGCATTGGTTGTAAAATAATCAGCGGATGCTTCATACATGTCACTGGATAAACTTTTCAGTTTATTGCGGTTGGTCGAAAAAGTAACCGTGGAGTTCCATGTGAAATTTTTGTTTACAACAGGTACAAAATTAATTAATGCTTCAAACCCGGTATTACTCATTGTACCAACATTGGCACGGGTAGTAGTATAGACATTAGGAGGGGAAGGTACACTATCGTTTGAATAGAGATCGAACCCAAGAAAGGTAGTAGTATAGACATTAGGAGGGGAAGGTACACTATAGTCGTATAACAGGTCACGGATTTCACGATAATAATAATCCAGAGATCCACCAAGACGTCCATTTAGTACACTGAAATCCAAACCTATATTTGTTTCATGTTTTTCTTCCCATTTTAGATCCGGATTCGGATTCTGCGAAGGACGTAACGTTTCTTTCCATTCTCCGTTGTAATAAAAATAGCCACTGTAATTTAATAAAGACAGAGCCCTGTAAGAATCTGCCGGCTGACTACCGGTTACTCCATATCCGGCACGCAATTTCAAATCCTGAAAAATATTCTGTTCCTTCATAAACTCTTCTTCCGAAATACGCCAGGCAGCAGATACGGAAGGGAATGTTCCCCATTCATTATCACTACCGTACAACTGGCTGGCCGCTTCGTGCCGCAGGGAGAGTAACAATAGGTAACGATTTTTATAGTTGTAGGAAACACGGCCAAAAAAGCTGATCAGGTTGGTCTGGATAGCATAACTGTACATTGTACCCTTTCCTTCTTTTAGCGCGCTACCCATACCTATATTAAAATAGCTATAGGTATCAGCCGGAAAATCATAGTTCCGTTCATACTGGTTACTGTAATCTGTGCCTTGCCAGCTATAACCGGCCAATACAGAGAACGTATGATCTTTAATTGTTTTATTATACTGGCCGGTCAACTCCATGAGTTTGGTCATATCGGTAACGGATCCGATACCGGCATACCCATTCCGGGTTCCGGAAACAGCGGTAAAGTGATTCTGGGATTCATAATAGCCTCCATACTGATGTTCCTTATCATAAGAGAAGAGTCCTTTCAAAGTCAGGTCGCTTATCGGATTATAGGTAATACTTCCGGTAAACCGGGTTTGGGTAAGTTCCTGCTGACCATCTGTTTCATATATCATAGAAACCGGGTTCATGTATTCAAATTCATTGGGAGCCTGTGTCCAGTTTCCATCCGAATCGGTTACCGGTTGAGTCGGGTTATGGTTCAACGCCTGACGATAAATACCTGTATTCCACGAACCACCATCAGCCGTAGAGGTCCAGGAAGACTGGTTTCCAATAACTGCAAAGTTCAATCTTACTTTGTTATCAAACATGTTGTGATTTACCTCAATTCGTCCCTGAAATGCTTCTTTATCGGATTTCAGGAATATACCCTGTGTTTGCCGGTAGTTAAGATTGGCGGAATAATTTGTATTTTCATTCCCTCCCCGCAGGGACAGGTTGTGCACATGACTTACCGGAGTATGGGTTATTGCATCCAGCCAATCGGTAGAACTGCCCCAATCGTTTCCGGCACTCCGTTCACCGGCAGCAATCTGGGCCCGGTAATCGGCGGCTGTAAGCATTTCCAGTTTTTAGCAATTGTTGCGGTACTGATATAACCATGATATTCTACTGTATTGATATTGTTGCCTTTCGCTTTCTTGGTTGTGATGAGAATCACTCCATTCGTGCCACGCGAACCGTAAATAGCAGCAGCTGAACCATCTTTAAGCACATCTACACTTTCTATATCTTCCGGAGCAACTGTATTGAAATCGCCCGGTACACCATCAATCAGGATTAATGGATTCGTACTGGCACCCAAAATAGTCGTATTCCCACGTAAAGAAACAGCGGTTTTGGAAGTCGGGTCACCACTTGAATTGGTAATTATTAAACCGGCAACCTGGCCCTGAATTAACTGACCAGCATCTTTTACCGCTCCTTTGAGAAAGTTTTCTTCTTTAACAGAACCTACAGAACTGGTTATATCTCCTTTACGTACAGTACCATACCCAATCACCACAACCGCATCCAGTTGTTGGGTGTCTTCTGTCAGTTTAATATTGAAAACCGTTTGGTTGGCTACACTCATTTCCTGAGTGAAATAGCCGATATAAGAGATTACAATAACTGCATCTTCCGGCACTCCGGTCAATACAAACTCACCATTAAAGTCGGTGATTGTACCGTTGGTTGTACCTTTTACCATGACATTCGCCCCGATAACAGGCTCATCAAAGTCGTCTATCACAATACCTTTTACCTCTTTTTCCTGTACTTGTTGCGGACCAGGTGCCGGACGGGTATTGTTTCTGTAAATAGTTATCTGGCGGCCGTCTATACTGTAGTTGTTGTTGGTGCCGTCAAATATCTGGTCCAGTATTTCCTCCACCGGCTCATTCTCGACAGAAACGCTTACTTTACGTTTCAAATTAACCGATTTGTCGAGATAAAAGATAATGAACTCACTGTTTTTCTCAATTTCTTCAAAAACAGTTTTTACCTGTTCGTTCTGAACATCTAATGTGAAAAAGGTTTGCTGCGAATATGTTTTTGTGGCAAAACATGTTATGATTCCAAGAAACATGCACAAGGTAGCTAATTTCATAATTCGTAATAGTCGCCTACATTTAGTCTGAAAAAGACCAAACCTGTTCATTAATTTCATAAATTTGTAGTGATTTAAGTTAGTAAATAAGTGTTTTTACTCTAATTTGGATTTTAGCCGGATAATCCTGCCCGATTATCTGGTTTTTGTTGTGTTTTTATGGTCCCATCTGTTTACTTTTTTATGGTTTTACATCAATATATATCGTGTTTTTACTCCTTTCTACTTTAATGGGGGCGGCCTTTTGTAAAATAGTTAAGACCTCCTCTATGTTATCCGTCAAATTTAGTTTTCCGCTACAGGTTAATGTTTGTAACTGTTCCGTATAGGAAAAATCTATTCCATAAAAACGGTTCAGTTTATCAAATACTCTGTTTAGTTTCTCCTGCCTGAACTGATAGTAACCTGATTTCCAACTAACATGTTCATTGATGTCTACAGACGAGACATGGGGTCCAATCGCATCCAGCGTAAATTTTTCTTCCGGGCGCATTACTGTTACATCCCTGCCCGGAATCTCTACTTCTACCTGCCCGTTCACCAACACAATATATTGTTCGGTATCTTCCGGATAAGCGGAGACATTAAATTCCGTACCCAATACAGTGACATTCAGAGAAGATGTTTTTACAATGAATGGCTGGCCCGCATCATGCCGTACATTCAAGTATACTTCTCCCTCTATATAAATTTCTCTTTTCTCTCCGGCAAACCGTTCCGGATAGATCATTCTTGAATCGGAGTTTACCCATACCTGGGTACCGTCAGATAGAATCAGGGAAGAACGTTTCCCTTTCGGAACAAATAGTTGATTGAAACGAATGGCTTCATCTTTTTTCGCAATCAATTCTGTATCTCCCGATTTCAGTTGTATATGGTCTTCCTGCGAATAATCTATGTTTACATCTTCTTTCTCTATAATCAGTTCCTGATCTTCTCCCAACACCAAACGGATCTGATCTGTATTCCCTGCCTGCGAATCAAAATTCCGGGCTATTGACTCATAGTCTATAGCTGTTGATTCCTCTATGTTTTGCACAGGAATATTTAAAAGGATTAGCATGGCCACAACTGCTGCAACAAGACCGGCAACCGTGTATAAACGTATATTGCGGGAAGAATGGCCCTGTTTTTTATTGCGGGAATCGATCTGCTTTTTGAGTAAGTCAATCCGTTGGTTCATAAACCCGTCTTTTCCGGATGATGTTGCCGCCAGATTGGAAAGTATCAGCCGGGCAAGTTTTATTTCTTCTTTCAGAGCCGGATTCTGTCGTATCTGTTTTTCCCAGAAGTGTTGGGATTCCGGTGTAGGATGTTTTACAGACCGCAGAAAATAATCATCCTGTAACAGTTCATCCGCTTTATATCGTGTGTAATCCTTTTGCATGGTACAAATTCGTTGTTTTATATTATAAGGATTACATGAAAATTGAATTTGTACTCATTTATTACGGAAAAAATGAAAAATATTTTTTCAATATCTGTATGCGAAGAGTAAGAAATAGAGTATAAGGGATTCCATATCTTCCGGGGTGATATGTTCTTTGATCTTTTTCAGGGAGCGTTGTAACAGATTACGGGCGGATTGATAATTCAAATCCATTAATTCGCATATTTGATCGTATTCAAGTTCCTGAATAAATTTGTAATAAATGATCTCTTTTTGCCGGGGAGTAAGATGGGATAATATTTTTTGGATCAACTCGGTTTGTGTCCGGTTGTGTTCTGCATCAATCAACCGGTCTTCGGGGCTGGCTTCTATAAAAAAGGAATATTTTCAGCCGTTACCGGCTCGTACCTCTCTTCTTTATTGATTGCCCGGATCAGGTTGTGTTTCATAGAAACCAGCAAATATAATTTTACATTCTCCGGTACACGCAGGCGGTTTCTGTTTTTATAAAGTGTAAGGAATAATTCCTGAATGGCATCTTCTACAATTTCATGGCTGGAAACAAAACGGGAACCGTATGAATATAAGGTTTTGGCATACGAATAATAGATCCAGGTATATGCATCATAATTACCGGATAAAAATTGTTCCCATTTCACTTTGCTTTCATCCATTGCACAATGCTGGCTATAAGTCTTAAGGTTTCCTATTTTATCTCACCTCTGAGGTGAGATAAAATTATTTGTTTAGAAAATATTTATTTGTTACAGATGTAACAAATAAATACTGGCATGCCAGTATTTGAATCTCTCTTGCAAAGAAAACAAAATTAGCCGGAAAATAGAAATTAAATGTTTTTATTTTCCGGCTAATCTATTCCCGGACTTAAGAGCCTGTGTAAAAACTCTCTTCGCTCTTTGATAAAGTTACAAATTATAAGTGATTACCCCGTAGGGGGTAAAATGTGAATAACCCCGGGTACAACCCGGGGTAGGCAGAAACCCTCTCTATAACAACCCTGAAAGGGTTGAACCCGCTTCGGGGTTCATACAGTAGAGTAGCTTTCTGCCACGGGTTTCACCCGCGGTTAATCACATTCAAGCCCTACGGGCTTACAATATGTAACTTTTTCGATTTTACAATTTAGTTTTTACACAGGCTATTAATCCGGGATCGCATATGGAACATCCCGGTTTATCGGGAAGAACCAACTGTTTTACATAATTATAATGAATTATCGTTAGTTCCTTTGCGGTCCCGGATCAAGTCCGGGAACAGGTACTTTCTTCCTTATTTCATAGGAATTCTATATACCGTAAAACTCAACGGAGGCAGAATGGCTCTGAATATGCCGTCATTAACCGGAATTGTAAATTCTGCAGGCACCACATTATCGGGCTGGCACATGGTGTTTTTAGCTTCCAGGTCTGTATTTTGCAAACGGGTAGCTTTTGCTACGCGTTCAGTTGTGGAAACACCTGCCAGTTCAGCGCTGATTCTTCTCTGGTGCAAACCGGTATTAGCCACTTTGATAATTAATTCATTGGTATTTTTATCCAGGGCTGCTGTTGCATACATATCCAATTGCCCTGTCAGAGGCTCTCCATCCATGGTCATAGAGACTACATCTGTTCCGGCATTTACACCATACATCTGCTGTACATAATAGTTCGGAGTTTTCATTACGTTCAGGTTGTCAAACCAGATCAGATCCGGACGCCATTGCCATGCATCTACGTGTGCAAACAAAGGTGCATAAGTAGCAATATGAACCACATCGGCATTCCGTTCAAAACCGGTCATAAAGGCTGCTTCGCACAAGGCACCGAAGAAACTGTTTTCGCGGTTACGCGGGTGGCAGGCATATTCGCCGGCAAATACTTTGGGAGCATTCCGGTCATAAGAATCATACCGTTTGGCACCTTCGAGGAACCATTCCGGCGAACGATAGTAATGTTCGTCTACATGGTCCACCTGCAAACGGGTCATTTCAGGCCATAGATATTCAAAATCGTCGCCTTCCGAACCCGGGCCGGAACTACCTATGATCTGAATTTCCGGATATTTTGCACGGATTGCATCGATGAATTTTTCCAGACGTTCCGGATAAAGTGGTCCCCACTGTTCGTTACCGATAGCCAACAGTTTCAGGTTGAAAGGTTCCGGATGTCCCATTTCGGCACGTAGTTTACCCCATTTGGATGTAACCGGCCCATTGGCAAATTCAATCAGATCCAGCGCATCGTCAATAAATGGTTTCAGATCTTTCACTGCTGTATGCTCATGCGAATGTTCTTCATTTTCGAACTGGCAGGAAAGTCCGCAGTTCAATACCGGCAGCGGTTCGGCACCTATATCTTCCGCCAGTTGGAAATATTCAAAGAAGCCCAAACCATAAGATTGGTAGTAATCTGGGAATTTTTTATGTGCAAACGTATAATTCCAACGGTTGATGTTGATCGGACGGTTTTCTACCGGACCAACTGTATTTTTCCACTGGTAGCGGGTTTCGAATGTGGTACCTTCTACGATACATCCGCCGGGGAAACGGAATACGCCCGGTTTCAGGTCTTTCAATGCCTGTGCCAGGTCTTCACGCATACCATTCGGACGGTTCATGAATGTTTTTTGCGGGAACAGAGAAATATGTTCCAGGTCGATCGTTCCTTTTGTAGCCATAGTAATACGCAGACGGGCATGTGTTTCCGTTTTACGGGGCGACAAAGTAACCGAATATTTTGTCCAGTTCTTACCGTCTACCTCAATCTCCTGTTTCTCAAACAAATCATTATTACTGTCTACCAGATTGATGATCAGTTTGATTGGTCCGTTGGTAACCGTACGGGCATACAGGGAAAGGTCATATTTTTCTCCTTCTTTTACCCCAATACCTTTGAAACCTTCATTATCCAATCCGGTTCCGGTGATTTGTCCGTTATACGTCAGACGGGCATAATGCGGATTTTTAGGGAAAGCCGGATTTTTCGTCTGGATTGTAACATTTCCAAACGGAGCCCACCCCATAAAGGGTTCTTCAAATTCGAAAGAGCGGTTCTTAACCAGTTCCGCATACAATCCACCATCCGCACCAAAGTTGATATCTTCAAAAAAGATACCATACATGGTATTCTGAATAGGGAAAAGCGGTTTACCCGCATCTATTTTCATGGAGTAGATAGGATCCCACGGCATGGCCGGGTCAGACGCTGATAATTGTTCAGCGGGTTGGGCTGATACATACAAAAGCCCCATACTCATAAAGAGCGAAACAATGGTTTTCCTCATGTTTACTTTCATACAGTTGATGTTTTTTATTTAACGATACTTCTTTATTTACTTCATTAATGTTTTACCGCCACAAAATAAAGGATAAAAACACACTAATAAAAGGTGTATTTCCTAAAATTTGTAAAAGATGTTATATAACAGACCTACGGATCCCCTGTTTTATCCCTCAAAATGAATTAAATATGATCTTAAAAGAAGTGAGCCCGTTTTTGTTTGTTTGCAGCGAGAAAGAACAGGTATGTTGCTGTAAAACTTCCCGGATGAAAATAAGGCCTATTCCCTGCCCTTTGGGTTTGGTAGAGAAAAACGGAGTAAATAGTTTGGCCTGTGTCTCTTTGTCGATGCCTTTTCCGTTATCCACAATTTCAAGTGAAACCGGGTTATTCTTTACATAAATATCAATCTGCCCGTTCTGCCCGATTGATTCGGCTGAGTTTTTGATGATATTTACAAGTACCTGTTCGAATAACGTGGGATCCAGATAAACTTTCGGATCAGCTTCGCTAATGTACAGATTCAGTTGAATGGACCGCCTGGCACATACGGTTTCCATAAACCGTTTACAGGATAATACCAGATGATTCAGTTGTACATATTGAAAAGCGGCTTCCGGTATTCTGACCACATCGGCAAAATTGGTGATAAACCGGCTCATACTATAACAACGGTCGATCGCAATGTTCAATACCTCGCACACATCTTCCATTTCCGCCTGCCCGGAAAAAGTGGTACCCAGTGTATCCAATGTCGAGGTAATACCGGCTGTTGTATTATTCACTTCATGGGCAATCATCCGGATCACTTTTTCATAAGCTTTCTTCTCTGCTTTAAATACATCTTCGGTTAATGGTTCCAATAAATAAAACGAGTGGTGAAAGCCTTTATCTATAAAAGAGGCATGGGTACATTTATAAATATTCGCATCATTCAGGCGAATGGTTTGCGAATCCTGGGGTGGGATTTTAATTAATTCCGCAGCCAAAGGTGAGGAAAGAGCCTGTAACATTTTTCCCCTGTATCCGTCCGGGGCTGCTACCTGGAACATTTTACAGCCGGCAGGGTTCAGGGAGAGAATCCGGTCGTCCAGGTCAAGGATTAAAACACCTAACGGAGAGGCATTGATCAGCAAATCCATAAAATGATTCTGTTCACGCAGGCTGAGGCGTTCATTTTTTAGTTGTTCCATCATTTTATTAAAGATTTCCACAATCCGGTCGGCATCTTTTTGCCCTACCTCCCTTAAACGCGAACTAAAATCCTGCTCCTTCAGCAGATCCATACCGTCCCCGATTATCTGCAAAGGTTTGATGATCCTGCGATAAAAGATAATCAGATAAATGGCTGTCAATAAAATAACCCCTTCCATTATAAAGAAAAGAGTTATCGATTTGTCTTTTACAACAAAATAAGAGAGTGTCATCAGTGAAGCCAATAATAATGCCGTCAACAACCAGAACAATCCTCTTACTTTCATATCTATCAATTGTCTATTAATTTATATTTCTCAAGTCTGCGGTACAGAGCCGCCCGGCTGATACCTAAAGCTACGGCAACATGAGACAGATTGCCTTCATATTTTTCTAATGCGCGCACAATGGATTGTTTTTCTAACTCCTCCAGTGTAAGCCCTTCGATGTTATCGTGTGTTGATACGGAAGGGGTAGATGCAGTGTTTTTTGTATATTCATTCTGAAAATCTGCCGCATGCAGAGTCTCTTTTCCGGAAATCAGAATTGTACGCTCCACCAGATTCTTTAATTCGCGGATATTACCCGGATAAGAAAGTTTCTCCAGAAAAACCAGTGCATCGGGTGCGATGTGTACAGGCGGCAAGCCATTCTCGGCTGTTTGTTTGTCTGCAAAATAACGTACCAGCAATGGGATGTCACCTTTTCTTTCCCTTAAAGGGGGCAGATGAATGGTAATCAGGTTAATCCGGTAAAACAAATCTTCCCGGAACGTACGGCTGCTTACCATATCCACCAGATTACGGTTCGTGGCACTTACTACCCGCACATCTACTTTGCGGGGACGGCTTTCTCCCAATACCTCAAATGTTTGATCCTGTAGTACCCTCAACAGTTTCACCTGGCATGAAAGATCTAATTCACCGATTTCATCGAGAAAAACAGTTCCTTTATCCGCCATTTCGAAACGCCCGGTACGATCTATAAAAGCATCGGTGAAAGCGCCTTTTTGTGTCCGAACATTTCACTTTCAAATAAACTCTGTGATATACCTCCCAGATTTACTTTTACAAACGGTTGTGCCGCACGTTTACTGTTTGTGTGGATCGCTTCGGCTATTAATTCTTTCCCGGTTCCACTCTCTCCTGTTATTAGTACAGAGGCATTGGTAGGAGCTATACGCGATACGGTACTTAATATTTTCATCAGTTCTTCGTCCTGTCCGATAATTTTATCAAAACCATCGTGCGAATCGGCCTCTTTTCTGTTAATTGTTACCTGCTGTTGTTCCCGTTGTTCACTAATTTCTATGGCTGTACGTATCCGGTCGAGTAATACCAGGTTGTTCCAGGGTTTGGTAATAAAGTCGAATGCCCCGCCTGCATACCGGCTACCGCCAGATTGATCGATTCCCAGGCTGTAATCAGGATAACCGGCACATCCGGACGAAAAATTTTTACCTGCTTCAATAGCTGGATACCCTCTTCACCGGTAGTGGTCAGCGAAAAGTTCATATCCATGAGTATCAGATGAGGTTTTATATCGCGCACAATTGCTATCGCTTCCGTTGGGCCGGGAACGGCTTCCGTTTTAAACCCCGCATGCTTCAACAGGAAGGTCAGGGAAGAACGAACAGCAGCATCATTATCTATTATTAATATTATGAGGTGTTTGTTTTATATCCAAAAATACGAAAATTATCGCTATTTCTTTACTAACTGCTCTATATCCGCATCAATTGTGCGGTCATTAAAGAAGTCATAGAGGGTCAGACTTCTCACATTGTAGTAATAAGACCAGTAATAATACAACTCCTGAATATGTTTCTGGCGCGCTTCGTCTTTGGATCTCTGTGCATCATTCAGGTCGAGCGTACTGATTTTACCTATCATAAAGGTTTCGATCGAGGTGTTGTACCGTTTCTCTGCTATTGCATCTGCCTGCCGGGCTATTTCTAACTGGGCTGCCTGGTTATTGAAGTTTTCTACCAGCAAAAATATATCCTGGTTAAACGAGAGTTCTTCCTGCCGGATTCGCGAAAGGGTTACTTCCCGGTTCGACTCGGCCACTTTTACCTGTCCTTTGCGTTTCCCCCAGTCTAATAAAGGAACAGAAATACCCACCTGTACCACCTGGTTAGTCATCAGGTCACGATAGGCATCCGGCAGCAGGCGGTCTTTCCCGGAATATCCTACTGTTGCAAAAAGCTGGATATCCCGCCTGTTTCCTTTTGCTGTTGCTACCGCAAAATCGGCTTCTAACTGCCGCCGTAATATATTTTTCGCAAAGGCATTATTGGTTAAGGCTTTCTCCAACACCTCCTGATAATGCAACCGGATCGAAGGAACCGATTCCGGTACAACCGGTTCAATAATGTATTCTTCTCCTAACGCGAGGAAGGCCCGCAACTGAAACATACGTGCATTCAGCGTGGATTGTTCTTCCGTGAGTTTGGCCTTGGCCTGCAAAGCCGATAAATTTAACTGCATCAGTTCGCTTTCCGAAATATGTCCGATCTCCCGTTTGGCTATAGCAATTTCATACAATTTATCTGCATTTTCAAGGTTTTGTGTGGCTATTGCTACATTTTCCTTCGCGATTAATAAATTAAAAAAATGAGAGATTGCGTTTAGGGTTACCCATTCTACTTTTTCTATATAGGCTGCTTTTGCCTCTTCGTAACATACCGGTTCGATTTTCCGGTTCCATTTCTGAATATTTACACCGAAAATAGGCTGGGTAAAGGTTATACCTACCGGATTACTCAAAAATTCATTGTAAGGCCCACCACCAAATTGCCGTGTAAAATCCAATGCGGTAAGAAGGGATATTCTACCTCCGGTCAGGGGAATATTCTGGTCGACCGACAATTCACCGGACATCCGCATCGCATTATTCATTACATATGTATTGGTTCCGTCCGGATTCTGATATTTATCATAATTCTTACCATAATAAGGAAGCGTAGAGGTAAAGTTTACCTCCGGCAATTGCTCGGCCTTATGGGTACGGTACGACCAATAAGCTGTTTTCAGTTCGTTCAGGGCTACCGCCGCGTCCACAGATTGCAGTTGGGCAATCATAATTGCTTCTTCAAGGGTTAAGGGCAATATATTTTGCTCGTTACCGGAACCTGTGGCCAGGCGGATTCCGGTACATATTAAAAGTAGTATGATCAACAATTTTTTCATATTTATCTATTTTGACTATTCACAAGCAAAACAGATGCCAAACATATAAAACACTAATAAACAAAGAATTAATATCATTCAAAAGTGTCCGCAAACGAACACTCTGTTCGGATTTAGTCTTTAAATTGTGAACTGCCAATCGAAAGATCGCCCTAAGGCAATTGTCAATTGTCAATTAATCTCCTATCTTTGATTCGTTTTAGAAACAAAACAAGATGCAGGAAAATCATTTTTCATTTCGCAAACGGGTCAAAAGCTTTTTGTATGCTTTTCAGGGTATAAAATCACTGATTACCCACGAACATAATGCCCGGATTCATGCTTTCGCTACTGTTCTGGTCTGCCTTGCAGGCTATTTCCTAAATCTTTCGGCACACGAATGGATATGTGTCGTTATCCTGATCGGAAGTGTGCTGGCAGCGGAAGCATTTAACACTGCAATCGAAAAGATTGCCGATTTTATCTCGCCGGAGCGTCATCCGGTTATCAAAGAGGTGAAAGATGTAGCCGCAGCAGGAGTCTTATTTACAGCTATTGCCGCAGCCATTGCCGGGCTTATTATTTTTGTTCCTAAAATTATCCTCCTTTTCCAATAGAAACAAACGTTTATAAATGAAAACTACAATACTATCCCTTTTTCTTTTATGTAGCCTGCTTCCGGCACATGGACAGGAGTATCCGTTAAGTTCCGGCAGGAAAGCAGTTAAAACCAGCGGGGATGTACTGTTTCTGGCGGCTCCGGTTGCGGCTCTTACAACGGTATTGGTGCTAAATGACTGGCAGGGATTAAAACAGGGTGCTTTTACCGGACTAACCACACTGGGCGTTTCGTACGGGTTAAAATATGCGATCAATAAAAGGAGGCCGGACGATAGTGACAACCACTCATTCCCCTCTTTTCACACGGGAGCCTCTTTCGCCGGAGCCGCCTTTTTACAGAAACGGTATGGCTGGAAATGGGGTGCTCCGGCCTATGTGGTAGCCGGTTATGTCGGGTGGAGCCGTACTTATGGCAAAAAGCATGACTGGTGGGATGTGCTGGCAGGAGCTGCGATTGGTGTGGGCAGTGCCTATCTGTATACCCGTCCGTTTGCCGATAAGCATAATTTAAGCATTGCGCCGGTTGCTTCGCCCACCCATTTCGGGTTTCATGCCCAACTCTCTTTTTAAAAAGAAAAAACCGGCCGTGCATCCCGGTAAAAAAGGTTTCAAAAGGTTATTCATAATGCAGGGCTTCTGCCGGTTGGATCGTTGCACTCTGGCGAGCCGGATAAAGAATACCGGCAATAATCATTATACCCATAATGATAGTTGTTAAGACAATAGCCACCAGCCCCTCTTGCCAGGTAAATTTCAGATCTAATAAGGAAGATAAAGCACCACTATACCCCAGATTAAGACAAACGAAAACAGCCGGAAGCCATATAATAGCCAACAGTAATAACCCCTCCCTGATCATAAAACCTTTTAATTCAGACCTGGAAGAACCTATAGCAATACGCAACCCTATTTCTCCGCGCCGTGCTTCCGTGCGTAACCAGAAAGTTCCAATAATCCCTAAAAAACATTTACCATAAAAAAGCCCAGTATAAATAATTGTTGATAAAAATTATCTTCATCGCCTCCTACAGCATAATAACGTTTTTTAAACTCTTCGACCGAACCCAGTTCAGTAACATAGGTATTGCCCACCGCCAGTCGCCCTTTCATCTGTTCTTTAAATTTAGCCGGAAAATTTTTATCTGCCTCCGGTTGTACCCGTATCATCACCTCTATATTTCCTCCTCCGAATTCTATTAATTCATTTTTCCGGAGAAAATCATACGCATGGGGATGAGGAGAATGATAAGCAGATAATTTTACCGGGGTAGTAATTCTATGGGTTCGCAACGTCTCATTTTTATCTTCATTCAGATAAAACACATATTCCTGTGTGCCTTCCGGAAACAATTTTTCCCATACATCCGGACTCATAAGTATCCGGTTTTCTACCAGTTCCTTTTTCAGGTCTACAGCCGGATTTTCCGGTTTAAGCCGGAACACATCAATAAATTCAGAAGAGATATTGCCCCATTTCAGCCATACAACAGTACTATCACTTATTAATTTTCCTCCATTATAATAACCGGCAAAGGGCATTGCACTCAAAGAGATACTTACATGTTCCACTCCAGGACAAACACGGATCCGGTCCATTAATTCATAAACTTCTTCTATATGATTTCTGCCCTCCCGCCAGTCAGGATGTGTGTCCGGCAATTCCGAAATAATGACCTTATAAACATGCTTGTAGTCAAATCCCAACGGCTCGTTCAACCGCTGAAAATATACATACAGTTGATAATTACAAACCCACAGTACAATAAAAACCAAAAATAACTCCAGAATGATCAGAGCGTTCGCCTTACGCTGGTTCCATATTAATTTAAGAAGATGTAAAGTCATAATTTTCAACTGTTTTTTAATGCTTCTACTACTGATATATGAGTGGTTCGCCATGCCGGTACAAGAGCGGAAGCTATGTTTAATACAACGCACAAAATAAACACATAGAAAAAGGTAACCGGATTGACTAACTGATAGAAAGCCGGTGTCGACAGTTCCGATACGAAAGAAGCTGAATAGGCTGATGTCAGGAAAAACCGGCTCATCATCCGGATTATTAATGAAGAAAATAACAATCCGATCACACCTCCCAGCAATACCGGCAGAAAATTCTCTATCAATATTTGCTTTATAAGTACCTCCCGGGAGGCCCCAAATGCCTTCCGTAAACCCAGTTCGGCACGCCGCCTTTTCATCCGGGAAACGATAAGCCCGGAAATATTCAGAACCGGGATTAAAAGCAAAAAGAAAATCACAAGAAGATATTTTTTGATTTCGGACGAGAGATTTATCTCCATATTGGCATTCTTACGGATATACTTTTCTAACTGAATATCCGGTTGACCTAATAATTTATATTCATACTCTTGTGTGGATCCGTTAAACACAGCAACCTTATGGTCTAACTCCTGTTTTATGGCATCAAAAGATTGTTTATCGTCTGCAAGAATATAAACAATAAACGGCCCCAGAATATTTTCGCCGTCATACACGGAATTGGATTCATTAGTCGCACTGTAAGGAACCCATAAACCGGCATAAGCATTTTCAGCAATAGTGGGAATATTTTTAACAACGCCACATACAGTAAAAGGCTCTTTATTTATTTCCACTGTCCGGCCCACTATATCGACTGTATTATATAATTGCCGTGCCACCCGTTCACTAAGTACAACCTTTTTCAGTCCACTGTCAAAATCAGCCTGGCCATAGGGTTTTCCGGCTATAAATTGAAACCGGAAAATATCCCAGAAAGTATTGTCCGTAGAAAGACGATCCTGCACGAAAGTATCTTCGCTACCGGGAATACTTACAATGACAGGAAAAAAAGGTATAACAGCCGATACTTTTTCTGCAGTTTCTAACGAATAATACAATTCTTTTACCATCCGTAAACTTAGTTGCGCGCTCATCCAGTGATTTGCATGATCCCTGGAAGCAGCATATGCACCGGAAACAAACAACATCCTGTGGCGATTTACTTCCGGCGAAAACCCGGCTGTTTTAATGTGATAGGTGGTAAGAATAAGCATCACCATTGTAATGGTAAAAGCTGTACCGGCAATGTAGATCAGGCTGTAAAACCGGTTCTCTTTCAGCAATTGCCAGGCTTGTTTAATATACTGTTTATACATAAGGTTATTTTTTATATTATTTATTCATAGCGCAGAGAGTCCGCAGGCATCAGTGCGGAAGCCTTTTTGGCCGGAATAAGTACTGATAACAATAAAGTAACTGTCATAATAAGGAGGGTAAGAAAATTGGTAACTATAAAACGCAGTATTGAATGATCTCCCCAATAGATTGGTTCCGAATGGCCATACGGATTCATTGTCAGTTCCAGATTAACCAGTTGTAATTCTATCAATACAGCCGGGATAAGTACCGCCGATAACAAACACAGGCCTTCTATACAGAACAGTTTCATAATACTTTTACGGTCGGATCCGATTGCAATCCGTAAACCAATTTCTTCTTTGCGGACATTTACCCGGTACCAGAATGTACCGATTAAACAGAGTATCACATTGATTAGAAGGAACAGCATCAGACTTATTTGCGACAGGATCTGATTATCACGTCCAAACATCCGGTTCGTATCGGCCTCTATTTTGGGGAAATAAAGTACATTACGTAAATAGAAGTTTCCCACCCGCAAAGGCAAAGTCATCTCTTCTACAAACGTCGATTTAAATAATTCCGGAGATAAGTTACTTTTACTCCGGATAACGATCTCCGCGGAAGAGAAACTACCGGCATCTAATTTCCGGAAAAGGTAAGCAATTTTTTCAGGTCGTTCAAAACTCAGACGTTTGGTATTATCAACCACTCCTATCACATGAAACTCTTCCGTAAGATCCCGGTGTAACAACTTTTTACCCACTCCCGGAGCACCGGCAAACAGTTCCTGTTCAAAAGCTTCACTTACTATAATACCATTCGGTATATGGCTTTCAAAATCTGCGATTTTTACAGGAATACGCCCTTTCCCGCGGGACAATTTAAAAACAGAAAAGAAATCATACGCCGGATCAATCGTGATACGCCGGCCCCAAACTGCCGTATGGTATCTTCCGGATTTACAAAATAAATTCCCCTGCTACTACCTTTTCCCGGAGCTGACTGATGAAAAGATATGCCAACCGATTCAACCGCCGGATGACTTTTTATGAGTTGCATAATCCGGTCTATATTCCGGTTTACCGCTTCCGGTTCCTGGTGGGCTGCATTATATTCCGGATGCTCCTCCGGTAATTGATCGATGTTTATCTGCCATGTATAATCCAGCGACCGGTAATTTTTCAGGTTATAATCATGAACTGTTATGAAAAGAAAATCCACAATATACCAGATCAGGCAAAAAACCAGAAGTAACTCAAGCAATAGCCAGCTATTACTACGCTTCCGGTTCCACAATTGTTTATATATAAATAGAAGCATCTGTTTACTGTTTTGAGGTGAGCGAATAAACAATTTCCTTACGCGAAGCTTTCCAGGCAGGAACAGTAGCGGCCAACAGATTTAAAAGTACGCACACCACTAATGTAATGCCAAACACCGGCAGATTAAGCAACATACCAGGGGTAAAAGTAATGTCTGTACCCTCTACCGGCAGGTCAATAAATGTCTGCCCCATTTCCATTATCCGGTTACGGGCAAATAAAAGTATGATGTAAGAAAAGAGTAGTCCCAGCACACCTCCCAAAAGAGTAAACAACATATTCTCTCCTATAATTTGTCTTAATATAACCCCATTGGGGGCACCAAACGCCCTTCTTACCCCACATTCGGCCAGCCGGCGCTCCATACGGGAATCAATCATTCCCGACAGGCTGATAGCGGGTATCGTAAGCAAAATCAGGAATATCAACAAATGTGTCAATAAAACAGCAGTAAAGTCCGGAGTCTGGTTTGAGTAAAAACGGAAAATAGATTGCCAGTGTTTATCCGGCTGGCCATTTAAACTAAAAGTATGCCCGTCCGGAAAGGTCGCGGAAAACTTACGTACATTTTCCTCCGCTTCTTTCTTTACCGCAGCTACACTACTTTTAGAAGATGCCAGCAAATATACATGATTTAAACCCAAAGACAGATTCGAATCCCACGCATCCTGTCCATCGGGCGACAGGGTATAGGGAATCCAGATATTTGCATACGTACGTGAAATAGCATACGAAGGATCTTTTACCACCCCCGCTACCCGGTACTGGATGAAATTCAGGGAAAAGTACTACCCAACAACATGTGTGGAACCGAATATTTTTTTTGCTGTTGTTTCACTGATTACCGCGGTCCGGATACCGGATTGCACATCCGTTTCAGTAAAAGGAACTCCTTCCTTAAACAGGAACGGAAAAACCGTCCAGTAATTAGTATCCACAAAACGAACAGAAACAGGCAACTGGATTCTTCCGGAAGGAAGTTGCACAAAAAACTCATTTCCACTTCCATTACTCTCTATAGATACGGCTTCAGGAGATTTCAAATCACTGAAACAAGCCTTAATAGTGACAAGGGATAAGGGAGCACTACTGTTTCCGTCCGGTTTATCAATAGTCGCAGACTTCACCACCAACATCCGGTCACGATTCGTCTCCGGATAAATATTGGCTATCCGGATATAATATACGATAGAAATCACCATAACCATAGTGATAGAAAGGGCTGTTCCTATAATATAAATAGAGCTGAATAACCGTTCCTGCATCAACAGGTTCCAGGCCTGTTTAAACTGAAGCCCCACCCGGCCTCCCCCAAGGGGAGGAGATGAAAACCCCTTCTTTTTATCTTTCATTTTTTCCACTTTGTAAATGGTTCTCATTCATTTTATTGCTGGCCCATGTTCGGCGTAGCGTCCTCGCTACGTCGGTGTAAAATGTGAGGCTCCAGCCTCGCTTAAAGCAGTAACTTCACCATTATTCCCGCTGGCTTCCCGCTGGCGCAGATTTAAATCTGTGCCCTTCCTGTAATTTCTTTCACCTCCCCTCCGGGGAGGCCGGGAGGGGCTACAACACCTGCCGTCCGTCAAAGAACCGTATCGTGCGGCTGGTTTGTTTAGCCTGATGTTCGTTGTGAGTAACCATTACGATAGTTCGTCCGTCCTCTTTATTCAGTTTATGCAGAATATCCATTACCTCGATACCCATTTTACTATCCAGGTTACCGGTTGGCTCATCCGCAAGGATAATATTGGGTTGGCCCACAATGGCACGGGCAATCGCTACACGCTGGCACTGCCCACCGGAAAGTTGAGTAGGAAAGTGTTTCATCCGGTGACTTAACCCTACTTTTTCCAACACATCCTGTGCGGCACGGCGGCGTTCCGAAGCTGAAACTTTGCGGTACAACAGCGGTAACTCCACATTATCGAGTACATTCAGCGAATTAATCAGGTGGAAACTCTGGAACACAAACCCCAGTTCCCGGTTCCGGAATGCCGCCTGCTGCTTATCGTTCATACTGATTGTATTGACCCCATTGATCTCTATCAATCCATTACTTGGAGTATCTAACAAACCGATTATATTTAATAAAGTAGATTTTCCACAACCCGAAGGTCCCATAATAGAGAGGAATTCGCCTTTTTGTACTTCCAGATTCACATTTTCCAGGGCAACTGTTTCTATTTCTTTTGTCCGGTACACCTTTTCAAGATTCACTAACTTAATCATGATTTCTATTTTTAATTGTTTATTATTTGATTCTTTCTAAAAACTATTTTATTTTATTCGTAATGCAACGCTTCGGCCGGTGATACCTCCATAGCTTTCCGGGCCGGAAACGAAATACCCAGGCAGATCATTGCCGCCAGTATCAGGTAAGTAATACCAAACGTAACCAGCAACCGCCAGGGAGTCATCGGTAAACGATACATATCCGGTATATCCAGATAAATAAGGGTCGCAGCAAACAGCACTACAAAGGGCAGCGTAAACAGCAGTAAAACCAGGCCTTCCAGATTCATGTAACGGAACACGCCCCACCGGGTAGACCCCATTGTAATCTGTAAACCTATTTCTCCACGCCGTTTTTGTGTTCGTATCCAGAAAGTACCGATTATTCCGAAAAATACATTAACCAGCACAAAAACGATCAATGCCACTTTCATTTTGATCTCATTTTCAGGAAATCGGAATCCCCGGCGATATGATGCAACGATCAATGCCACTTTCATTTTGATCTCATTTTCAGGATACCGCAGATAATCCTTCCGTTGTGCCTTTAAAGAGATATATCCATTCACATATAGGTTATTTACTTTCAGCCGTTCTCCCATGCGTTCCAGAAAAAGATTCATTTCCACAGGGGATTTCTCCTGTTTCATCCGTACACACAATTCGGCTGATGCCGCACCGAACTGATCAACATTTTTGATCAGGTTATCACTTTCCATAATTTCATAAAAACAGGGATCGCTTTTCTCGTAATCGGACGGACGCACATTCCGGCAGACATCCATAACCGGTATTTCCCTGTCATTGTTAGACAAAATAACCCGCCTGCCTTTACCAGAACCGTTTTTATAAAAAGCCTCTTCCATTTCATGGGAAATAACAATCCCAACATGCCCTGTTTCGTTCTGTGGAACAATCTGCCGTCCGTTTTTGTCTTTTACACGAAACACTGTGAAATATTCCGGAGTAACCCGCCGCACCTGAAACGCCCTTTCCGTAGAAAGAGTAGTGTCTCCGTCTACGGGCCGGATTCCATGCCATGAATTGCCAAACGAATAGGGACAGGAATAATAAGTTGCACATACCTCTTCCACATCCGGTTCCAACCGGATCTGTTGCATAAGTTTCAACAAATCTTCTGTTTGGGAAGTAAATACTTCCTCCGGGACTATATATTCCGGTGATTTAGGAGGCAAAGTAGCCAGTTTAAACCGGTAGGTATTCGTTATATCGTATCCTAAAGGAGCTGTATAGGTGCGGTAATCTACCAGGAAAATATCTGTTAATACCCACAAAACACCTGCCACAATCAGCAGTTCCGCAAAAATCCAGCCGTTTGCACGGCGTTGTTGCCAAATGGTTTTATATAATCGCTTAAACATCGTATAGTTGTTTTTATGGTTATTCCTGTTCTTTGATAGCTTCCACAATGGGTTGACGGGAAATCCGGAGAGCCGGTATCAGGCTACTCAATAGATTGAGCAACACCGTAAATAATAGTGCCAACAGAAAAACACCCGGCTTAAGGATCATATGTAATTGTATGGCCGGATTACTACTGAAAAGAAAAGTTTTGCAGATATGCAAAAGAAAAAGGGAAAAGAAAAGCCCCATTAACCCGCCAATCAATGAGATCAGCATATTTTCATTCACAATCTGACGGATCAGTACCTGCCAGGTAGCCCCAAACGATTTACGCAACCCTAATTCACTTTTCCGTTGCTGTATAAACGCCTGTGTTACCCCCGACAAGTTCAATGCCGGAATCAACAACATAAACAGTATCAGATACATTCCCCGGAGCAAAAGGTCTTTCGAAGAATCTGCTTTCAGAGGGTTTCCCCACAAATTAGCTTCCGCATGGGTCAGTATTCCATGTGGGAAAGATACTTCACATTCATTTTTTGTAGAACTATATACGGCCACCCGCTGATTTACTTCCTCCCTGATACGGTCAAAATCTTTTTTCTCTTTTGCCAGTATCACTACCTGAAAAGGCCCGGGTACACCCTGATAAAATCCACCTGCGTACTGCATAGCACCGGTCGTAGAGTAAGGTATCCATATTTCAGCATATGCTTTTGTCGCAGCCTCCGATATATCTTTTACAACCCCACAAATTGTATATTCGATAAAGTCAAAAATAAACACTTTCCCTACTACATTCGTCGAGTTATACAACTCCCGGGCCGTACTTTCGCTAACCACGGCCCGCATTAATCCGGATTCGAAATCCGGAACGCTGAAAGGAGCACCGGCCAGAAATTTAAAATCAAAAACCTCCCAGAAACCGGTATCCGTACCTTTTATCACATACTCTTTATACACTTTACGCTCCGGCAATGAAATAGAGGAAGTATGCGAATACATCGCAGTAACCACCTGTGCCGTTTCCAGCGGATAAAGAACCTCTTTGACCACCTCATACGATAAGCCGCTATTATTGGTAGATCCGTCAACTTCTGCCCGCACCATACTAATCTGTAACATGCGATCGCGGTGACTTTCCGGAGCAAATCCGCCCAACCGGATCTGAAAGAAAAAGACAATCACCATGATCGTCGCGATCGATAAAGCAGTACCCGCTATAGAGATAATACTGACCAGCGGATTGGTCCGTATCAGCATCCAGGCCTGTTTGAAATTTTGTTTGATCATAATTACCTGATTTTATTCTTTGAGTTTAAGTTTATTTCGTTCGATATAATTACTCATATCCGACACTACCACTTCGTCGCCTTCTTCCAGCCCACTTACCACTTCCACATATTCGAAATTAGAATCTCCCAACGTTACTTTCCGTTTCAGCAGTTGACCGTTATTCACCACAAAAAAGTCATAATCCCCTTTACCTATGTAATAATGGGTATTAGCGATACGAAGTACATCTTCTTTGATCGCATTCATCACATATACATCTGTTTTGAGCCCTGAACGCAACCGGCGGTGATTATTCTCATTCAATTGTACAATAAAAGAGATGACCCCGTTTTTTGAGAGTGGTGTTACTTCGCTTACAACACCTTCCAGCTTCTCGTTCCCTATTTTCACGATAGCCTTGCTACCGGCGGCGATGCGGTCGCCATAGGCATCCGCTATTTCGCCTTCTATCTTAAAATGGGTCAGATCCGATACAACCGCAACCCGTGAACCGTCTGCCACCTGGGCACCGATCTCGTTATTTACATACGTAAGAATCGCCTTCCGGGGCGAACGTATCTGGGCATCATCCAGGGTTCGCTTCTTTTCGGCCAGCCCTTTACGGAAAATATCCAGTTCCAGTTCCTTGATTTTCAATCCGGCTTCCACCAGTGCCTTTTCATTCAGATATTTTTGTTCTTCCTCTTCCAGTTGTAGTTTGCTCACATTATAGTCGAGTTCTACCTGTCGCACCTTATCCGTTGTACCGGCTCCCAGACTATCCAGATACCGTTCGTTGGTTAATTCTACCTCTTTGCGGTCCAACTGCATACGCAATACTTTCAGTTTCATCTCCATTTCCGACAGCGTGCTCCGGTTAGTTACCCGCAACTGTTCCAGTTCCAATTCTTTCATCTTCTCTTCATCCTGCAACTTTTTATAATCAGTTTCCACACTTTGCAGGTCGAGTTTCACGATAGGTGTTCCCACATCTACCGAATCTCCCCCTTTACGATATATTTCTACAATCCGGGAATTGATCGGCGAGTTAATAATTTCCTCAAAAGCCGGAACCACTTTACCGGACGCACTGATAGAAACCTCTATCACGCCTTTATCTATTTTACAAATATTCAAATCCTTCCGGTTCAGGCTACTTTGTAATACTGATGTAATACCGATATACACCCCCACTATCACAACCACCGCTATGGCGATTTTAATAATCTGCCTGCGCCGTTCTTTCTGTTTTACCTCTTTCGATATCTCCCGATCCATACATTGTTTCGTTTATTATTTCCTACCACCCAATAAGCAAAGCATATGCCAAAAACACAACACACTAATAAACAACCGATTAAAAAAGAAAACAAGTGTTCATTAACGGACACCCTGTTCATTTTCGCAGGAAAGAGTAACACAACCGGTGTTAAAAACATAAAGGTAGCACGCAATAAACCTGCTTTTATGAGGTTAAAGTACAGAGTACGCAGATTACACAGAAAGTGCAGATAAATTACAACTAAAAATCTGCGTTCCTCTGCGCTTTCTGCGTAATCTGCGGCCCCTTTAGGATATGTATAAAAGATAAATTATTTTGGATTACCGGGATTTATAGTCCCATTCATATGTCAGGTGTATTAACAAGAAGGATTATAAATCCAAAGACTCATTTGTCGGGGAGTACAACTCCCCTCCGTCCAAAATGTCTCGCTATGTTATCAACTTAAGAGTTTTTTTCAAATGTTCGGCGTAGCGTCTCGCTACGTCGTTGTAAAAAATGAGGCTCCAGCCTCATGTGAAGCAGGAGCTTCATCTATTTTAGCGACATAGCGAAGACACTATGCCGAACGAATTATCTTTTGATCGAAGGGATGGCACTATTTATATTCTCGTTTCTGTCACTATTTAGGTTAGGCACAGATTTAAATCTGCGCCAGCGGTAGAGGCAGGGATAGGATGTATTAAAAACAAGAAACTTAATCCCGTACCGTAATATGAAAACAACCTTGTTTACGTTCGTGCTTGATATAACAACGGTTTTCTTTTTGCAGGTCGCGGAGCACCATGGCTAATACCATTTTCAGGCGGTCGTTATCAATATCCAGTGTATCTTTTACATCTACTTTGGTATAACGTGCCCACGAAACATCAAAAGTCGTTCCATATAGGTGGGCGGAATTACTGGTGGAATTGATATTGCCCTTTTGCAAACTTTTAATATCGTCGCTGGTACGGGTTACACTGGTTACCTTTACCTTATATAAAGGAGCATTATGACTGCGCAGGGTATCCTGGAAATTTTTTCCTATATCAGTCAGCAATTGGGCTGCTTCGGGAACCAGGTAAGGGATCGAATGGGTTAGCTTCTCCACCTCATAATACTTATTTGTTTTAATCTCTTTCATTTTCCGGCTGGCATGTTCGGCCTCTTTACGGTTTGCCACCGGTTGTATACCCAGTTTTTTAGCCGATGCAATATGCAAATCGTTCAGATCATTGAAATCACGATTATAACTACCATTGTACCAGATTCTTTTTACTTCTCCCCTTCGTTTACCACAGGATGAAACCACACAGGTTAGTGCACATAATATAGTCAGGAAAACAGTCGTTTTACAAATCAATTTCATTGTTATCGTTGTTTTGTTACAAAAGTAAATAATATTTCTTTTTCCCGCATAAAGATTTTTTTCAACCAAAGAGCAAGAGATTAAGAATATTACTACTTTTGTCGTTATAAACTAAGTAGTCAAGTAGTCAGAGTAGTTATCAGCCACCATGTGGCTTAGTAGTCAAGTAGAAGAAAAAATAATATATCAACTACTAACGACTGAAAGGAGTGATAACTACTAACGAGCAAAGCGAGTGATGACTACTAAGCCACATGGTGGCTGATAACTACTTTAACTACTAAAAAAAGAGAATGATTGAACGCATATATATTCTTGAAAATGTAGACCCTGTTACGTTCTATGGTGTGAATAACAGTAACATGCAGCTTATTAAAACGCTATTTCCGAAGCTGCGGATCGTAGCCCGGGGAAACGTGATGAAGGTAATTGGTGAAGAGGAAGAATCCGAATTGTTCCTGAAGAAAATACGTGAAATCGAAAAATATTGCGAAGATTATAATTCGCTGACAGAAGAGGTGATCCTGGACATTGTTAAAGGGGTACAACCGAATGTTGTTAAACAGGAAAACCTGATCATCCATGGGATGAACGGCAAAGCAATCGTTGCCCGTACGGAAAACCAGCAAAACCTGGTAAAAGCATTTGACGAGAATGACCTGGTATTCGCGATTGGCCCGGCCGGTTCCGGCAAAACATTCGTAGCCATAGCCCTTGCGGTACGGGCACTCAAAAATAAAGAGGTCAGGAAAATCATACTGAGCCGTCCGGCTGTGGAAGCCGGGGAAAAGCTGGGATTCCTGCCCGGAGAGATGAAAGATAAACTGGACCCCTATCTGCAACCGCTTTATGATGCCCTGCAGGATATGATCCCGGCTGCCAAATTAAAAGAATATATGGAGAATAATGTTATACAGATTGCTCCATTAGCTTTTATGAGAGGGCGTACATTGAATGACGCGGTAATTATTCTGGATGAAGCACAGAATACGACTACCCACCAGATCAAAATGTTCCTGACCCGGTTGGGCATGAATGCTAAAATGCTCGTAACAGGCGACATTACACAGATTGATCTCCCTCCTACCACTACATCCGGTTTAATACAGGCAATGAATATCCTGAAAGGGGTAAAAGGAATCGGCAGGATCGAATTTACCAAAAAGGATATTGTACGCCATAAACTGGTACAACGTATCGTTGAAGCATACGACAAATTTGACGAGAAGCGGAAAAAAGAGACTAAAGAGGTAAAGGAACAGGCTGAACAAAAAAGAGAGAACAAATAAATTTACACAGTATGAAGAAAGCGTTAGTAAGAACTGACTTTAATTTCCCCGGACAGAAAAGTGTATATCACGGCAAAGTACGGGATGTATACAATATCAACGATGAGTTGCTGGTCATGGTTGCAACCGACCGTATTTCGGCTTTTGATGTGGTGCTTCCCGAAGGTATTCCCTACAAAGGACAGATGCTGAACCAGATTACTGCCCGCTTCCTGGATGCGACAGCCGATATCTGCCCGAACTGGAAACTGGCATCGCCCGATCCTATGGTAACGGTAGGTGTTCAATGCGAAGGCTTCCCGGTAGAAATGATCGTACGGGGTTATCTGTGCGGAAGTGCATGGAGAGCCTATAAAAGTGGTGTCCGCGAAATATACGGTGTTAAACTGCCGGAAGGAATGAGAGAAAACGAACGTTTCCCCGAACCGATCATCACCCCCACTACAAAAGCAGCTTTAGGTGCACACGATGAAGATATTTCGAAGGAAGAGATATTGAAACAGGGATTGGTGTCGGAAGCCGATTATGCAGTTCTTGAAAAATATACCATGGAACTGTTCCTCCGGGGTACACAGATTGCCGCAGAAAGAGGGCTGATACTGGTAGATACCAAATATGAATTCGGACACCGCGACGGGCAAATTTTCCTGATCGACGAGATTCATACGCCGGATTCTTCCCGCTACTTCTACAAAGAAGGCTACGAAGAACGCTTTGCAAAAGGCGAACCGCAAAAGCAGTTATCAAAAGAGTTTGTACGCGAATGGTTAATGGATAATGGTTTCCAGGGTAAAGAAGGACAAACCGTACCGGAAATGACACCGGCTATTGTGGAAAGTATCAGCGAACGTTACATCGAACTGTTCGAACACATCACAGGTACACTGTTTGTCAAAGAAGATACGGATAACCTGGCCGCCCGGATTGAGGAAAATGTTATGGAGTATTTAAAATAACAGCCCCACCTAACCTCCCCTAAGGGGAGGAATAAGAAAAAGACATGACAATATCAAAAGAAAATAAAATACAGGAGCCTCTTTCTCCTCCCCCTGGGGGAGGTCGGGAGGGGCTTGTAGGCCGGGAGGGGCTTTCAGAGGGGCTTGTCCGTCCTTATAATGATTACGAAAACAAGGGCGAACAGATTGAACGGATGTTTGATTCGATCGCTCCGGCCTACGATCCGCTGAACCGTATTTTATCTTTGGGTATTGACATTTACTGGCGCAAAAAAGGAATCAGGTACCTGAAACCATTTGCTCCTCAACAAATTCTGGATATTGCTACCGGAACCGGCGACCTGGCCATTGCGTTGGCGCGGAAATTAAAACCGGAAGCAGTATTGGGAGTTGATATCTCGGAAGGCATGATGCAGGTAGGACGGCAAAAAGTAAAAAAAGCAGGTCTTGATTCCATCATCAGTTTCAGCCAGAAAGATTGTATGGCATTGGATTTGCCTGATAACAGCTACGACGCGGCCACAGTTGCTTTTGGTGTTCGTAACTTTGAAAATACCCGCCGGGGATTGACAGAAATAGGGCGCATCCTAAAACCCGGAGGGCATATTATGATCCTTGAGTTTTCCTCGCCGGAAAAGTTTCCGGTAAAACAACTGTACCGTTTTTATTCATCAACCATTATTCCCTTTTTTGGGAAATTACTATCCCGCGACAAAGCGGCTTACGAATATTTACCGGCTTCTATCCGGGCTTTTCCGCAAGGTGAAGAAATGACCGGATTACTCAAAGAAGCCGGATTTACTAATACAGCATTTAAGACCTATACATTCGGCATCTGTTCGATGTATACAGGTGAAAAACAATAACAAACATGTATCATTATGGAAAAATATGGATTACTCGGTTACCCTTTAGGACATTCATTTTCAAAAAACTACTTTAACCAAAAATTTGAGTCGGAAGGGATTGATGCCGAATATGTAAATTTTGAAATACCCGATATTAAAGAGATCAAAAACATTCTGAAAGAGAATCCGGATTTAAGAGGATTAAATGTAACATTACCTTACAAAACACAGGTAATTTCTTATTTGGATGAACTGGATGAGGATGCCCGCCAGATCGGAGCGGTGAATGTGATCAAATTCAAAAAAGGACTTTTCGGAAAACTTAAATTAAAAGGATATAATTCGGATATTATTGGTTTCAAGCAATCCATTGAACCACTGTTAAAAGAGACTCATAAGAAAGCATTGATACTGGGTACGGGAGGCGCATCGAAAGCTGTATACCACGGATTAAAACAGTTAGGGATCAAACCCGTATTTGTATCCCGCAAAGCAGGAGAGTTTAATATCACCTATGCGGAGATCACTCCGGAAACAATGGAGAAATACACGGTCATCGTAAATACAACCCCATTGGGTATGCACCCGAATGAAAATGTATGTCCGGATATTCCCTACGAATGCCTTACTTCCGGACATCTTTTATACGATCTGCTCTATAACCCGGATGAAACACTTTTTATGAAAAAGGGAAAAGAGAGGGGTGCTGTTGTAAAGAATGGTTTAGAAATGCTTCTTCTGCAAGCATTTGCAGGTTGGGAGATCTGGCAAAAAAGAATAACAAATCAAAAGCATGCTTTAAAACATCATTTTGACAACCCTATTATAGAAAGAACAAACTAATTTTACACTCAATTTTGAGATTTCATAACAATATATACATGGAAAACAACGAAACACTATCAGGTTTATCTACTGATAATTTCAGAAAACTTGTAGACGGAAAAGAAACTGTTCTCTGCATATTAAAGAATAGTAAGGGTTGTGAGGTGACTGTAACCAACTATGGTGCCCGTGTGGTATCCCTGCTGGTACCGGATAAAAACGGTAATATGGTTGATGTGGTAACCGGACATAACTCGATTGATGAATATCTGAATACAGAAGAGCCTTATTTCGGTGCTACCTGCGGACGGTACGGAAACCGCATTGCCAAAGGACGGTTTGAACTGGACGGTGTTGTATACGACCAACTGGCTATCAACAACGGCCCTAATAATCTGCACGGAGGTATCAAAGGATTCAATTCGGTGGTTTGGGATGCCAGGCAGATTGATGATGCTACAGTGGAATTTACTTATCTGTCGAAAGACGGAGAAGAAGGCTTCCCCGGTAATCTGGAAACTACGATCACTTTTCGGTTGTCTGACGATAACGAATTGATTATTGATTATAAGGCTACTACGGATAAAGCGACGGTGTTGAACCTGACGAATCACTCCTATTTTAACCTCTCCGGTGAAGGCGATCCTTCGATTGGAGACCATTTACTGACGATAAACGCTGATACATATTTACCGACCGATGATACCGCGATCCCCTACGGACCGGCAGAAAAGGTAGAAGGAACTCCTATGGATTTCAGAACTCCGAAAGAAGTAGGCAAAGAGATCAATGAAGATTTCGAAGCCCTGATTTTTGGAAAAGGTTATGACCATACTTTTATTTTAAATAAAGAAGAAGGAGAACCGGGCTTCTGTGCCCGTTGCGTTTCGCCGAAAACGGGTATTATTATGGATACCTACACTACCGAACCGGGTGTACAGTTATACACCGGAAACTGGATGACGGGAAATTGTATCGGCAAATCAGGTAAACCTTATCCTGTCAGAGCTGCGTTGTGTTTAGAGACCCAACATTACCCCGATAGTCCTAACAAACCGGAATACCCCACTACGGTACTCCGCCCGGGTGAAGTGTTTGAAAGTAAAACAGTTTACGCCTTTTCTATAGACAAGTAACAAAACAATGTAAATATTTTAAAGCTTAATCAAGTATGATACAAGAAAACAAACAAAACAGTAACATCCTCGGGATTGTCACAATGATGTTTTTATTCGCAATGATTTCTTTTGTGACCAACCTGGCCGCTCCTATCGGAGTAATATGGAAAAATCAGCCTGAATTCACAGGGTCTAATTTCTTAGGAATGTTAGGAAATATGATGAACTTTGCAGCCTATTTATTTATGGGAATCCCGGCTGGTAAACTATTAAGCAAAATCGGTTACAAGAAAACAGCTCTTATTGCTATTGCTGTAGGTTTTATTGGTATATTAACCCAATTTTCATCAGGTATCATTGGAGTAAATTCACAACTACTGGGACTTCCTGCTAATTTTTACATCTATTTATTGGGTGCTTTCATTGCCGGATTTTCTGTTTGTATGTTAAATACGGTTGTAAACCCGATGCTAAATCTGCTGGGTGGTGGTGGAAATAAAGGAAACCAATTGATCCAGATAGGGGGAACATTCAACTCTTTAGCCGGAACATTAACACCTATGTTTGTTGGTGCTTTAATTGGCGAAGTATCCAAAGAAAGAGTTCTATCCGGAGAAATCGGAATAGCCAACGTTAATCCGGTTTTATTCATTGCTATGGGTGTTTTCGCGGCGGCATTTATTATTTTGACTTTCATTCCTATTACAGACCCTGCCACAGATAAAAATAAAGGCAAAGAAGTATATGAAAGTAGCCCCTGGGCTTTCCGTCATTTCATATTAGGAACAGTAGCTATATTTATTTATGTAGGTATCGAAATTGGTATTCCCGGAACATTAAACTTCTTCCTGGAAGATCCGGACGCAGGAGCCGTTAGTGCAACAATTGCAGGATTTGTGGCTGGAACTTACTGGTTTTTAATGCTTATCGGCCGGTTCTTAGGAAGTATACTTGGAGCAAAAGTTTCAAGTAAAATGATGTTAACATTTGCCTCTGGACTCGGGATGTTGCTTATTATAGGTGCTATGCTTTCTCCAATAACATTAAAAACCGCTATGCCTGTATTCACCGGTTCCGGATTTGACATGGCACAAGTTCCATTAAGTGCCTTGTTATTAGTTCTTTGTGGTTTGTGTACATCTATTATGTGGGGTGGTATATTTAACCTGGCTACAGAAGGACTGGGTAAATATACAGCAGCGGCTTCAGGAATATTTATGATGATGGTAGTTGGTGGTGGTATTCTTCCATTGATCCAGAACTGGGTTGCTGATATGTCCGGATATATGACATCTTATTTAGTTCCGTTAGCTGGTCTTGCCTATATGTTATATTATGCATTAATCGGCAGCAAGAACGTAAACAAAGATATCCCTGTTGAATAAATAACTAATTATATAAAACAAAACGAAAGAGATTGCCTGACAAAAACACATAACTAATCAGACAATCTCTTCCTAATTTATAGAACCTTTAAGCTTAATTTATCATGAATGTAGAATTAGTAAGAAAAGGATTTGCCGAACATTTTAACGGAGCAACCGGTTCGGTATATGCTTCTCCCGGCCGTATTAATCTGATTGGTGAACATACCGACTATAACGGCGGGTTTGTATTTCCGGGTGCGATAGACAAAGGAATGGTTGCGGAAATCAAATTGAACGGAACAGGTAAAGTGCGTGCTGTTGCACTGGATTTAAATGAAACAGCAGAATTTGGATTGAATGAAGATGATGCTCCCGCAGCAAGCTGGGCACGTTATATTTTCGGTGTTTGCCGGGAAATCATAAAAAGAGGCGGACAGATATCCGGTTTTGATACCGCTTTCTCAGGGGATGTACCTCTGGGAGCCGGAATGTCTTCTTCGGCTGCGTTGGAAAGTACCTATGCCTATGCACTGAACGACATGTTCTCATTGGGTATCGACAAATTCGAACTGGCTAAGATAGGGCAGTCTACCGAACATAACTATTGCGGTGTAAAATGTGGTATCATGGACCAGTTTGCTTCCGTATTCGGGAAAGCAGGCAGCCTCATGTTGCTGGATTGCCGTTCATTGGAATACAAATACTATCCGTTTGATCCGAAAGGATACAAACTGGTATTATTAGACTCGGTTGTAAAACACGAACTGGCATCTTCCGCTTACAACAAACGCCGTCAGTCATGCGAAAACGTAGCGGCAGCGATCCGCCGAAATCATCCGGAAGTAGAGTTCCTGCGCGACGCAACTATGGATATGCTGAACGAAGTAAAAGGCGATGTAAGTGCTGAAGACTATATGCGTGCAGAATATGTAATTGAAGAAGTACAACGGGTAATGGATGTGTGCGACGCCCTGGAAAAAGGCGACTACGAAACTGTCGGCGACAGAATGTACGGTACACACCACGGCATGAGTAAACTATATGAAGTAAGTTGCGAAGAGCTTGACTTCCTGAATGACATCGCGAAAGAATGTGGAGTAACCGGCTCACGTGTAATGGGTGGTGGTTTCGGTGGTTGTACAATCAATCTGGTAAAAGAAGAGTTGTATGAAAACTTCGTCAACACCGCATTCAGCAAATACAAAGAAAAATATGGCCGCGAGCCCAAATTGTATGAAGTAGTAATTAGTGACGGTTCCCGCAAACTTGCATAAACAATATTCAAATAGAATTTTCTAATCCATAAAAAATATGTCAGCCGCTTTTTATCAAAATGAAGTCAGATTTTATGTTTCTGTAGACTGTATTATCCTGGGCTTCAACAACAATGAATTGAATGTACTCCTTTACAAACGGAATTTCGAGCCGTTGAAAGGACAATGGTCCCTGATGGGAGGATTTGTTAAATCCGGTGAAAGCCTCAAAGAAGCCGCAAACCGGGTATTAACAGATTGTACGGGTATTGACAACGTTTTTATGGAACAGGTAGGAGCCTACGGAGATGTAACCCGCGATCTGGGGGAACGGGTAATCTCCGTAGCTTACTACGCACCGGTAAACATGAACGATTTCCATACCAACCTGTTACAGGAATACAATGCCGAGTGGATAAAACTAAACGAAGTTCCGGAACTGATTTTTGACCATAATCAAATGGTTAAGGATACAATGGCACGGCTGAAAAGAATCGCTGCCACCCGGCCGGTTGGTTTTAACCTGCTACCGGAAAAGTTCACCTTACCACAATTACAGAACTTATACGAAGCAATTTACCAGATGCCATTGGATAAACGTAATTTCCGCAAGAAATTAAACTCAATGGATATTCTGGAAAAGCTGGAAGAAAAAGACAAAGCCTCATCCAAAAGAGGAGCTTTCTATTATATGTTTAATAAAGAAAAATACGATTCCCTTCTGGAAGACGGCTTCTATTTCTCCCTGTAAATCAACTTTACACACAAAAATAAGTTGCAAAGCTATGTTCTAAAACATAGCTTTTTTTATAGTCCAACCCATATAAAGTGTTACTTTTACACCGCGAACAATATAAATAGCATGAAAAGTATACACAAACACTAATGAATTATATATTAAACCACTTAATTACAGAGCAATATGGTTGAAGAATTAAAACAGGAAGTATTCAAAGCAAACCTTGATCTGGTAAAACATGGATTGGTGATCTTTACCTGGGGGAATGTAAGTGCTATTGACCGCGAAAAAGGATTGGTAGTAATCAAGCCTTCGGGGGTATCGTACGAAGATATGAAAGCAGAAGACATGGTAGTACTGGATTTGCAGGGCAAGGTAGTGGAAGGAACATTAAAACCTTCATCAGACACAGCGACTCACCTGGTATTATACAATGCATTTCCTGAAATCGGAGGAATCGTTCATACACATTCTACGTATGCTACAGCCTGGGCGCAGGCCGGAAAAGACATTCCCAGCATAGGAACGACACATGCTGATTATTTCAGTGGTGCAATTCCCTGTACCCGGCAAATGACACAGCAGGAAGTGGAAGGTGAATATGAAAAAGAAACGGGCAATGTAATTGTAGAACGCTTTCAGGGAATCAACCCCATCCATGTACCCGGTGTACTGGTTGAAAACCATGGCCCATTCAGTTGGGGTAAAGATGCACACGATGCCGTACACAACGCGGTTGTAATGGAACAGGTTGCCAAAATGGCCTACATCTCGTTCGGCATCAATCCGAACCTATCCATGAACGGACACCTGATCACAAAACACTTCAACCGCAAACACGGACCGAATGCATATTATGGACAATAAGCCACTTTGTGGCTCAGGAGTCATCACTCCTTTCAGTCGTTAGTAGTCAAAGAAGGCAAGTAGTCAAGAAGAAAAAAATGATATTACTACTTAACTACTAATGAGCAAAGCGAATGATGACTACTAACGAACGAAGTGAGTGATAACTACTAAGTGAGCGAAGCGAACGATAACTACTTAAAATATAAAAAACTACTAAAATGAATTTCAACGAATTAGAAGTATGGTTTGTAACAGGAGCACAGCTGCTGTACGGAGGTGATGCAGTCGTAAAAGTAGACGCACACTCAAATGAAATAGTAAAAGGGTTAAACGAATCAGGAAAATTACCTATTAAGGTTGTTTATAAAGGAACTGTAAATTCAGATCCGGAAGTGGCGGCTACTTTCCGCGCCGCGAACAACGACCCGAAATGTATCGGAGTAATTACCTGGATGCATACCTTCTCGCCCGCTAAAATGTGGATACATGGTTTATTGGATTACAAAAAACCATTGTTACACTTCCACACACAGTTCAACAAAGAGATCCCATTCGCTGAAATCGATATGGACTTCATGAACCTGAACCAGAGTGCACACGGTGACCGCGAGTTCGGGCACATTGTAAGCCGTATGCGTAAAAACCGCAAAGTAGTAGTTGGCCACTGGGCGGATGAAAAAGCACAAAGCAAAATCGCTGTGTGGATGCGGGTAACTGCAGCATGGGCCGATGCACAGGATATGCGTATCATCCGTTTTGGCGACAACATGAACAACGTGGCTGTAACCGACGGTGATAAAGTAGAAGCTGAAATCCGTTTAGGGTACCATGTAGATTATTTCCCAATCGGCGACTTAGTGGCTTACCGCGAAAAAGTGACCGAAGCAGAAGTAGATGAAATGGTAGCTGTTTACGAAAAGGAATATGAAGTAGCAGACAATGCGAAAAAAGGGGGTAAAGATCATGGACAGGTTCGCGAAGCTGCCCGTGGCGAAATAGCCCTGCGCCGCTTCCTGAAAGATAAAAATGCAAAAGGTTTCACAACCAATTTCGATGCGCTGCACGGTATGAACCAGTTGCCGGGTCTGGCTTCTCAACGTCTTATGGCAGAAGGTTACGGATTCGGTGCGGAAGGCGACTGGAAAACAGCTGCCCTATACCGTACATTCTGGGTAATGGGACAAGGCCTGCCGGGCGGATGTTCATTCCTGGAAGACTACACCTATCATTTCGATGGCGAAAAGAGCGCAATCCTACAGGCACACATGCTGGAAGTTTGTCCGCTGATCGCCGCACAGAAACCACGCCTGGAAGTACATCCGTTAGGTATAGGTGGCAAAGCCGATCCCGCACGTCTGGTATTTACTTCACACAAAGGTGCCGGTATTGCTGCAACGATCGTTGATATGGGTGGACGTTTCCGCATGATTGTAAACAATGTAGATGTACTGGATCAGGATACTCCAATGCCTAAATTACCTGTTGCAAGTGCCCTGTGGATTCCGCAACCCAACCTGGAAATTGGTGCTGCAGCCTGGATTCTGGCCGGTGGAACCCACCATACAGCATTCTCTTACGACCTGACCAACGAATATATGGAAGACTACGCCGATATTGCAGGTATCGAGCTGGTTACTATCGATAATAATACGACTATTAACGGATTCAAACAGGAATTACGTTATAACGATCTGTACTATATGTTAAATCGTTCACTACAGGCTTAATAATTTATGAGTAAAGACAAATTTGTAATTGGTTTAGACTACGGCAGCGACTCCTGTCGCGCCGTAGTTGTAAACGCTGCTACAGGTGAAGAGCTGGCTTCAGCTGTAAAATACTACTCCCGCTGGATGGAAGGTAAGTATTGTGACCCTTTAAAAAACCGCTACCGCCAGCATCCTTTGGATTATATCGAAGGATTGGAAACCACAGTAAAAGAATCGCTGTCCAAATGCCCTGCCGGAACTGCTGAAAATGTAGTAGGTATCGCATTTGATACAACCGGAAGTACACCGGTACTGACAGACAAAGAAGGAACCCCACTGGCCCTGCTTCCCGAATTTGCAGAAAATCCAAACGCCATGTTTATTCTCTGGAAAGACCATACATCTATCAAAGAAGCTGCCGAGATCAACGAACTCGCACGCCGCTGGGGCATTGATTATACCGCTTACGAAGGTGGTATCTACTCGTCGGAATGGGTATGGGCCAAAATGGCACATTTACTGCGGGAAGATGAATCAATCCGTGAAACTGCTTATTCATGGATCGAGCATTGCGACTGGTTGCCCGCACTGATCACCGGAAAAACCAAACCGGAAGAAGTATACCGGAGTCGTTGCGCGGCCGGACACAAAGCGATGTGGCACGAAAAATGGGACGGACTGCCCTCTGAAGAATTTCTAACCACGCTGGAACCGCTGTTAGCAGGCTTCCGCAGCCATCTGTTTGAAAAAACGTACACCAGTGATACACATGTCGGTAACCTGACCGAAGACTGGGCAAAAAGATTAGGTTTAACAACCAATGTGGCTGTTGCCGTAGGCGCATTCGATTGCCACATGGGCGCGGTAGGTGCCGAAATTACTCCCCGTACATTCGTGCGTGTAATCGGTACTTCCACCTGCGACATTATGGTCTCTTCATACGAAGAAATGGGCGACAAACTGGTTCCCGGTATCTGCGGACAGGTAGACGGTTCTGTAATCCCTGGTATGGTAGGCCTGGAAGCCGGACAATCCGGATTCGGTGATATCTATGCCTGGTTTAAAAGAGTATTGGCATGGCCTTTGGAAAACATCCTGGCAAACAGTACACTGATTGATGGAGAAACCAAAGACAAGCTGATTGCCGAGACAATGGATAAGATCATCCCGATCCTCTCTATGGAAGCGGCAAAAGTTCCGGTAAAAGATAGCAGCATCCTGGCTGTAGACTGGATGAACGGACGTCGTACTCCGGATGCAAGCCAGTTGGTAAAAGGTACGATCACCGGATTAAATCTCGCAAGCTCTGCTCCGCTGATTTTCCGCGCATTGGTTGAAGCTACCGTATTCGGTTCGAAAGCCATTGTAGACCGCTTCCTTGAAAACGGTATCAAAATTGAAAGCGTAATCGGTATCGGTGGTATCTCCCTGAAATCTCCGTTCGTCATGCAAACACTGGCCGACGTATTGAATATGCCGATCAAAGTGGCAAAAGCAGAACAGGCCTGTGCATTTGGTGCTTCTATGTTCGCGGCTGTAGCTGCCGGCGTATACGACAAAGTTGAGGATGCCCAGAAAGCTATGGGACAGGGATTTGCCAAAGAATATTATCCGAACCACGATAATCATCTGGCCTATCAGGCACTTTATGAAAAATATTCCAAACTGGGAAAATTTACAGAAAATGAATTGTTTGTATGATCTCCGGATCGTATAAATAATCAGGGATAAACATTTCTCCGGAACCAAAAGAGGGAAAAAGAAAAGATACAGGAACTCCTGAAATCCCAATCAAATCCGATTGACTTTACCCTCTTTTACTTCCTTTTTATACAAAGAGATTGTATATCTTTGTGCAAAATTAAATAATTCATACACAATGAACGATATAAAGTTAATGAACAAGGCAGCCGACAACATTCGTATACTGGCTGCATCAATGGTTGAAAAAGCGAACTCGGGACACCCGGGGGGCGCGATGGGTGGTGCAGACTTCGTAAACGTATTGTTTTCGGAATATCTGATATATGATCCCAAAAACCCGAAATGGGAAGGCCGCGACCGTTTCTTCCTTGACCCGGGCCACATGTCTCCGATGCTTTACTCTGTACTTGCCCTGACCGGTAAATACACAATGGACGAACTGGCACAGTTTCGTCAATGGGAAAGTCCTACCCCGGGACACCCGGAAGTAGATGTTATGAGAGGTGTTGAAAACACTTCCGGCCCACTCGGACAAGGACATACATACGGTGTCGGCGCAGCAATCGCGGCTAAATTCCTGAAAGCCCGTTTAGGCGAGCAAATGGATCAGACAATCTATGCTTATATTTCTGACGGTGGTGTACAGGAAGAGATCTCACAGGGTGCCGGACGTATTGCCGGAACACTCGGTCTGGATAACCTGATCATGTTCTACGATGCCAACAACATCCAGCTTTCCACAAAAGTAGAAGAAGTAACCTGCGAAGATGTAGCTAAAAAATATGAAGCATGGAACTGGAAAGTAATTACCATCAACGGTAATGATGTTGCAGAAATCCGTAAAGCCATAGAAGAAGCAAAAGCAGAAAAAGAACGCCCTACCCTGATTATTGGTAACACCATTATGGGTAAAGGAGCCGTTGCTGCCGACCAGAGTTGCTACGAAGACAAAGTGTCTACTCACGGACAACCTCTTTCTGCTGCCGGAGCATGCTACAAAGAAACCGTGAAAAATCTGGGAGGCGATCATGAAAATCCATTCGTAATCTTCCCGGAGGTAGAAGAACTATATGCAAAACGGGCCAAAGAACTGGAAGGAATTGTAGCTGAACGTTACGCTGCCAAAGCGGAATGGGCCAAAGCAAACCCGGAACTGGCTGCCAAAATGGAGAAATGGTTCTCCGGTGCAGCTCCCGAAGTAGACTGGACAGGCATCGAACAGAAACCAAACCAGGCTACACGCGCAGCTTCTGCAACCGTATTAGGCGCATTGGCTACACAGGTTGAAAATATGATCTGTGCTTCTGCCGACCTTTCCAACTCTGATAAAACCGACGGATTCCTGAAAAAGACAAAAGCACTCACCAAAGGTGATTTCAGCGGAGCATTCTTCCAGGCCGGAGTTTGCGAGCTCACTATGGCTTGTGTTTGTATCGGTATGGCACTACATGGTGGTGTAATTGCTGCATGCGGTACCTTCTTTGTCTTCTCCGACTATATGAAACCGGCTGCCCGTATGGCTGCCCTCATGGAACTGCCTGTTAAATTTATCTGGACCCACGACGCATTCCGCGTAGGCGAAGACGGACCCACCCACGAACCGGTAGAACAGGAAGCTCAGATTCGTTTGTTGGAAAAACTGAAAAATCATAAAGGGCACAACTCCATGTTGGTTCTTCGTCCGGCTGACGTAATCGAAACGACTGTAGCATGGAAAATGGCAATGGAAAACATCGCCACGCCTACCGCTCTCATCCTTTCCCGTCAGAACATTACTGACCTGCCGGCAAAAAAAGACCGCTATACAGAGGCATTACAGGCAGAGAAAGGTGCTTACATCGTAGAGTGCGACGGTAATCCCGATATTATTCTGGTGGCTTCGGGTTCCGAAGTTGCGACCCTGATCGAAGGGGCAGCTAAATTACGTGCAGACGGTATCCGCGTCCGTATCGTTTCGGCTCCTTCAGAAGGTCTCTTCCGTAGCCAACCCATCGGTTACCAGGAATCTGTGATTCCTACCGGAAGCAAAGTATTCGGATTAACCGCCGGTTTGCCCGTTACTCTTCAGGGTTTAGTAGGCTGCAACGGACGTGTATGGGGACTTGAATCCTTTGGTTTCTCCGCTCCTTATAAAGTACTGGACGAGAAATTGGGATTCACTGGTGAAAATGTTTACAATCAGGTAAAAGCATTTTTAATATAAAAAACTTCTGATGAGATTGTCTGAAAAACAGTATAGACTACTTTTCAGGCAATCTCATTTACTCTATACAGATAAACGATGAAAACAATTGGTTTAGCGAGTGATCATGCCGGATATGAATTAAAAGAGTTTGTAAAAGAGCTATTAACTTCCAAAGGTCTTACCTGGAAAGATTTTGGAACCTATTCTCCGGAAAGCAGTGATTATGCAGACTATGCTCACCCCCTTGCAGAAGCAGTCGAAAAAGGGGAAGTATATCCGGGTATTGCCATTTGCGGCTCAGGAAACGGAATCAATATTACTCTTAATAAACACCAGGGCATCCGTGCTGCTCTTTGCTGGCAGCAGGAACTCGCAGAACTGGCACGCGCTCATAACGATGCAAATGTGTTGGTAATGCCGGCCCGGTTTATCAGTAAAGAGGAAGCCACTAACATTATTGACGCCTTCTTAACAACCACGTTCGAAGGTGGAAGACATCAAAAACGAATTGAAAAAATCCCGCTATAAAAACCACGGGAACACATGTAAAAACACTTTATGGGAACATTAGACTTTGTAGTAATCTGGCTATTCGCTTTAGCTCTTATTGGAGTTATTATTTATGTTGTCAGACAAAAAAATGATAACTCCGGTGATTATTTCCTCGGAGGACGCGATGCGACATGGATCGCAATTGGTGCCTCAATCTTTGCATCGAACATCGGTTCTGAACACTTAATCGGCCTGGCCGGAGCAGGAGCCTCCAGCGGTATGGCCATGGCACACTGGGAAATCCAGGGCTGGATGGTATTGATCCTCGCCTGGGTATTCGTTCCTTTCTACGAACGCAGTATGGTACTTACCATGCCCGAATTCCTGGAAAGACGGTATAACAGCCAATCCAAAACCATACTATCCCTCATCTCATTAGTAAGTTACGTATTAACAAAAGTAGCCGTAACAGTATATGCCGGTGGTCTGGTATTCCAGCAGGTATTCGGTATCAAAGAATTATGGGGTATCGACTTCTTCTGGATCGCAGCGATCGGTCTGGTTATTATCACAGCTCTTTACACCATCTTCGGAGGTATGAAATCTGTGCTTTACACATCCGTATTACAAACCCCGATTCTGTTATTAGGCTCTATCATCATCCTTGTATTGGGATTGAAAGAAGTAGGTGGATGGCAGAAAGTACTTGAATATTGCTCTGTAACTCCTGTAAATGAATACGGAGATACAATGATAAACCTGATCCGTAGCAACCACGACCCGGATTTCCCCTGGTTGGGAGCTTTGATCGGTTCTTCTATTATCGGTTTCTGGTACTGGTGTACCGACCAGTTTATTGTTCAGCGTGTCCTTTCCGGACGTGACGAACGTCAGGCCCGCCGGGGTGCCATCTTTGGCGCTTACCTGAAACTAACCCCTGTATTCCTGTTCCTGATCCCGGGTATGATCGCTTTTGCTATTCACCAGCAAAGTGTGATGAGTGGTAGCGAAGGATTCCTTCCACTGCTGGAAAATGGTGTTCACAATGCCGACGCCGCTTTCCCGACCCTGGTTGCTAAATTATTGCCTGCCGGTGTAAAAGGTTTAGTAGTTTGTGGTATTCTGGCAGCATTGATGAGTTCTTTGGCTTCGCTGTTTAACTCATCAGCTATGCTCTTTACAATCGACTTCTACAAAAAATACAGGCCGGAAACTCCTGAAAAGAAACTGGTTCTTATCGGGCAGATCGCCACTGTTGTTATCGTAATATTAGGTATCCTGTGGATCCCTATCATGCGTAGTGTGGGCGATGTATTATATACTTACCTGCAGGATGTACAGTCTGTACTGGCTCCGGGTATTGCAGCCGCCTTCCTAATGGGTATCGCATGGAAACGTACGTCTGCTATGGGAGGTATGTGGGGATTGCTTTCCGGTTTCATTATCGGTATGACCCGTCTGGGAGCCAAAGTATATTACACAACAATTGGTGAAGGTACAGGCGACTCTATCTTCAAATACCTGTTCTTTGATATGAACTGGTTATTCTTCTGCGGATGGATGTTGTTATTCTGTATCGTTGTAGTTGTGATTGTCAGCTACTGTACAGAAGCACCTTCAGCCGAAAAAATCCAGGGATTGGTATTTGGTACCTTAACACCCGAACAAAAAGCAGCATCACGTGCCAGCTGGAACAAATGGGATGTAATCCACTCTATAATTATCTTAGGTATTATAGCCGCATTTTATATTTACTTCTGGTAAATATCATATTATCGGGTTGAATAATTCAACCCGGTAATACTATCATCTATCCATATCATCTAATATTCTATTTAAACCTAACTCATAATTTTATCCAAAATGGAAACTCAATTATTAGACCATCCACAGTTAACCATCTGTAAAGCAGTAGAAAAAGAAGGTTTTATTTCAGAAGAGAACAAAGTACTTTTGTACAAAGCTGCAAAAGAAGGCTCGGCAGAAGCCCAACACTTCTTAGCAAACATTTTCGATAATGGGCTATACGGTCAGGCAATCGATAAAGAAGAAGCACTAAAATGGTATTTAAAAGCAGCAGACCTAAATTACGGTCCTTCATTAACCTATTTGGCCTATTTGTACACACATGAAAACGATAAAGGAAAAGTTAACTACAAAAAAGCCCTTTGGTATGCAAAACGTGCTGCCAGCCAGGGAGAGGTTAACGTTTATTCTCTATTGGCTCAATTTTATTTCAAGGGTGCAGGAACTACCAGAAATATAGTAGAAGCTTATAAATGGGCTAAACTGGCGGATGCAAATGGAAACACAAAGTCTCTTCCGGTACTTGAATACATCGAACAGAATTTTCAATTTACTGAAAACGGACAACTCAAAGAAAAATATTTCAAAAGAAGTAAAATGGCAACCGCTTTACTGGTTATAAGCGGACTTCTGGGATTAATGTATTCTTTTTATTATATAATAATATTGGGATATGTAGAATCCACTTATTCAATTACGAGTTTTATTCAGAATATAAGTTGGGATTTAGATTCCTATTTTTCTGATTTGGTAAACATTTATGACTTCAGTAGATCTTATGCAAATCATCCTATAGTAACACCTTATATATATGTGGGGAAATCTGCACTTTTACCACAAATTATTCCACCTATTATAAATATTGTTGCTATAATTATGATTATGGGATGGTATAAAAAAGGACTTTGGATCCATTTTTCTCTTATAGTTTATTATTTGCTAACGGCAACTTCATCTATAGGGCTTATTATTATTTCCATAACAACATTGGCATGTTTTATAAAAGATAAACAAAAAAATACGATATTGTCGTTTCTTTTTCAAAACGAAAAAATTAAAAGTTATTTATTTGATTTTGGAAACAACTCCTCATTCCGTTCTGATTCAAAAGAGACTTCTTATTATAAGATCGGAATGATAGTTGCTTTGATTATTATTACACTTCTTATTATACTAACCATATCCTTTATATTTATTTCTTGGAATGGAATTAAGATGGAAGGAAATATGTTTAAATCCTCTCTTTTTGGTTGGCTAATGTTTATTTCCTTCTTTATCGGATTAAAAATGAGTACAACTTCTTATAGCACTTATGATGTATATGAAGATGAATCCGGTAAAAAACATTATAAAAAAAGTATGGATGTGGGTGATGTGATAGAAGATAGTATAATACTACCTCTTCTTCAAAGATTTCTCCTGATCCCTTTAATTATTACAACTGCAATCTACTATGTCCTGTATGTGTTAGCAGCAATAGTCTCATTTATTATACCTTTTCTTTCGATCTTATTATTAGGTATAGTATATGGTAGTTATCTTATTTTTAAACGTATAAAATATAAGAAAAACAGATTTATTTTATTAATAGGCACTACCGGGTTGTTAGTTTGTCTAATTATGACGGTTATCCCATACTCGCCTACGATTGCTTCTATTCCATGGTATATACAAATTATTTTTTCGTCTTTGCCTCCATTTTAACTATTAATCAGTCTCACATGTGGCTGGAGTCGCAGAAAGGTTTATTTTTGCTCTTCCCACAACAACATAGTGTTACCCGGTTGCGAACCGGGTAACATTTTCCTTGTGCATCTTCTATCTCTATTCCTCCTTTTACCCATAATGGACCTTTTTCGGCTGCTTCCGGATCATCCAGCAAACTGATACCCTGCATCAGATAGGGTTCAATCCGTTCCCCCTCTTTCGTAACCATTGTAAGGCGTCCGCTGGGGCAATATTCGCAGTGATGCTTAATAATATCTACAGCGTCTACATTTTCTGCTTTCCGGACCAGATTCCATGTGCCACTTTTTGTATCACAGAAACGGGCTACTGCACACAAATCTTCCGCATCCAGCAGATCCACCTGTTTGCCCTCTATAAATTCAGCCATTTCATCGTATGTTTTATGGCTGGCAGTTTCTGTTCCGTCAAAATGATTCACATGTGATCCGTCGCAGTACGGCATCTTTTGTGTTCTTCCACAGCGGCACAAACAATACGTCTATTGTAAAGGAAATTGCTGCGTCTTTTCGTAAGTCAACGCAAACCCTCTCTCATTCAGTACATACCGTAATTCATCCAGACAAACACTTCCTGTTACCTGATAAGGACCATCTTTTAAAACTTTTATCTTCTTACTACCTTCCATCACATTTTCCACTTCTCTACTACTTATAGGCGACATCCATCACTTCCGGATTTTTTTTGAAATAGCTTTTTACAAAAGGGCACATAGGAATAATCTTCTTGTTATTCTCGCGGGCATAATCCACTGCATACAAAATAAGAGCAGTTCCATACCCCCGTCCGTTAAATGCATCATCAACTTCTGTATGGTCAATGATAAAACATTCTTCATCCATACACTGGTAGGTCATAATCCCTATTATCCTGCCGTCTTCCGAAAGAGAAAATACGCCTCTTGACTTTTTACTGGTGTGTGTAATATCCATTGTATTCAAACATTAAATTTTAGAATCGTTAGCTTCCAAAGAGTGATTATCTAACAGAAAACCGAACCGGAAAGTTCGGTTACCACACAGATTATTTACCGCACCGGAAAACAAAAACTATTAGTCTGCTAAATTGTTTTATTTATCCAGTCAATCAATAATTATGCAGATCAATAACCGCGAACTTAGCTGGCTATCATTTAACGAACGGGTCCTTCAGGAAGCGCAGGACGAAAGTGTACCGTTAATACAACGATTACGCTTTCTGGGTATCTATTCCAACAACCAGGACGAATTTATCAAAGTACGGGTTGCAAACCTCATCCGGATGAATAACCTGAAAGGAGAAAAAGCAACCAAAACAGTAGAAGGCTATGCGGTAAAAGATATTTTGGAAAAAGTACACAACCGCATAGCAACAGCCGAATTGATATTTTCTGAAACCTACAATAAGATCCTGCAGGAAATGGAGAATAACAACATCTTTGTTCTGAATGAAAAACAACTAACCAAAAGGCAGAAAACGTTTTGCCGTGATTACTTTTCGCGCGAGATCAGCCCGCTGGTTGTACCTCTTATGGTCCGCAAAGCAACCAAAATACCTTTCCTTAGCGACGAATATATTTATCATGCCGTCAGGATGCAGCTACCCCATGTTAAACATGCGAAATATGCAATCATTCGTATTCCTGTCAACAGTAAATGCCCACGCTTTATTGAACTGCCTTCGGGTAGAGAGAAAAAAGAAATTATTTTTATCGACGACATTATCCGGTTATGCCTGGACCAGATTTTCTTCATGTTCGGTTACGAATCTATTTCCGCCCATACATTTAAACTGATCCGGGATGCACAGTTAACCGTAGATGACGACATCAATAAAAGCCTGATCGAAAAAATGGAAGAGGGGCTGGAAGAGCGTCTGCACGGTGAGCCGGTACGATTAATCTACGACAGGGACATGCCATCCGACCTGTTGGATATCCTGATGAATAAACTAAAGCTTAATGATTTCAAAAGCCAGGGAGGCGGACGGTATCATATGCTCAAACACCTGATGAAATTTCCGGTGGTTGGCAAACAGTTCGAATACGAAATACATCCTCCCCTTCCCCACCCCGATATAAAACCATTCTCGAGCATCATTCAGGTAATCCGCGAAAAAGATATTTTCCTGAATTTCCCTTACCACACATTTGACCATGTAATTGATTTCCTACGGGAAGCTGCGATCGACCCCAAAGTGGAAATAATTTGTATCACGTTATACCGCACTGCCGAACGGTCAAAAATAATAAACGTATTGATCAACGCGGCCCAGAATGGTAAAGAGGTGATTGTGCTGGAAGAACTAATGGCCCGTTTTGATGAAGAACAAAATGTAGAAAACACCGAAAAACTCTGTAAAGCCGGCATCAAAGTAATCCATGGTTTTAAAGGGTTGAAAGTGCACTCCAAACTTATCTACATCGGAAGAAAAGAGAAAGGCACCTGCAAAGGATACGGTTACATAGGTACCGGCAATTTTAACGAAGACACAGCACGGCAATATACCGATTTTGCCCTGTTAACCACCCACCCGCAGATTACACAGGATATAAAAACAATTTTTGACTTCCTGCAAAATCCACATAAACATACTTCGTACAAAGAACTCATGGTATCGCCTTATTACATGCGGGGCGAATTTGAAAAACTGATACAAAACGAAATAAAAAACAGCCGGAAAGGGGAAAAAGCTGCCATTTATGCGAAATTCAACAGCCTGACAGATGTACGCATGATCAAACTATTATACAAAGCTGCACAGGAAGGAGTCGAAATAAAACTAATTATCCGGGGAGCCTGCAGCCTGCAACCGGAAAGCGCCATAGGCAAAAACGGAATGCAGGCAATCAGTATTGTTGATCAATACCTGGAACATGGCCGCACAACAATTTTTCATAACGGAGGAGATAAAAAGATTTATATCCTGAGTGCCGACTGGATGACCCGGAATCTCGATAGCCGGATAGAAGCCGGAGTTCCGGTCTATGACCCACAGATCCGGCAAAACATAGAGGATATTTTTCATATTCAATGGAATGATAATGTAAAAGCACGCGACCTTGCCTGGCAGGATGATAACCGTTACAGAACAATACCCGGCAGCAAACCGTTGCGTTCACAACTGGTTATCTATAACTATTACAAAAAGATAAAATAAATAGGATTCGTATGAAAAAGGAATTTTTTAAAAAGATCATAGCAACTCCCGGACAAAAACATCTGGTAAGTGAATTCGACCCCGCCTGGACCGGGAAAATGATCCGGGAAGAAGCGGATATGTTACGTAACGAAAATGTAGAAAAACTGGCAGAGCTGCAGGATAAACTGTATGCACAGGACCGGTATGCCATTCTGGCTGTATTCCAGGGAATGGACGGAGCCGGAAAAGACGGAACGATCAAACATGTCATGTCGGGCATCAATCCCCACGGATGCCAGGTCTTTTCCTTTAAACAGCCCTCTTCCGAAGATCTGGACCACGATTACCTGTGGCGTATCAACAAGTGCCTGCCGGAACGGGGACGGATCGGCATATTCAACCGCTCCCATTACGAAGACGTATTGGTTACCAAAGTACATCCGGAAATATTATTGAAGAGTAAATTACCGGACATACAAAAAGTAGAAGATGTAACAGAGAAATTCTGGAAAAAACGGTATCGCCAGATCAACGATTTCGAACAATACCTGACGGAAAACGGAATCATCGTTGTCAAGTTCTTCCTGAATGTCTCGCGCGAGGAACAGAGAAAGCGTTTCATCAGCCGCCTGAAAGAAGACTCCAAACATTGGAAATTCTCCTCCTCCGATTTCGAAGAAAGCATGCATTGGGACAGTTACATGAAAGTATACTCGGATGTTCTTACCTATACGTCTACCACGTATGCACCCTGGCATGTTATTCCCGCCAACAACAAATGGTTCATGCGCTACCTGGTAGGCCAGATCATCTGCGACAAAGTCGCCGCCCTCAAACCGGACTATCCCAAAGTAACCCCACAGGAAAGCGAAGAAATCGAAAAATACAAAACATTATTATTACAGGAAGGCAGGAAAAATAAAATACCTGTTAACAGTAACTAAGTCCTTTTGTCCTCATGTCCCCATGTTCGGCGTAGCGTCCTCGCTGCGTCGCTAAAATATTGTGAAGCTCCAGCTTCATGTGAGGCAAGAGCCTCACTTTTTACAACGACGTAGCGAGGACGCTACGCCGAACATGGGGACATGAGATTAGTTATATTTTACCCCATTCGGGAAAGGACTTTAAAAGATTGTGCGCTTTTGAAGTACCAAAGGTTATTCTATTAAACATAATAAGTAACAAAAAAATATTTTTTATCCAAAGTGATCTTCACTGAATCACAGGGTATTTTTATACTCTGTATCAGTGAGTTCCGGTGAAGGAGGGGTGAATCACCTCTCCTTCACTCCTTCACACGCATAAAACAGTCAAAATACTTATCCACAGACAAATAAACAAAAATATTGTATTTTTAGCACCTTAAAAAACGAATTTAGATAGCTGTTTCTTTTGAAAAATACGAATCGTTAACATTCGGCGTAGGGAACATACCAATGTCGCAGGCTTAAGCCCTCCGGGCTTAAGCTTTTTGCTGGCGCAGATTTAAATCTGTGCCTAAACCAACAGACGGTAAAGAAACACAGATTGGCGAAAACACTATGCCGAACATAATATTCCTGTTTTTATCAAACAAAGTAATAGTTTTGTAAAGTTTTTATTGCGCTTTTCCTGTCGGAAAACTTACTTAGTAGATAAAGAAAGTTCGAAGAGTATAGGGCCTTATCTTACAGAGCCGCTGTCTTCTTTACTGTCCAACGGGAGTTGAACACGTGTTTAACTTCCGTTAGACAGGTGTATAACCCGCGTTGTACACGTGCACAACGGCCGTTGTGCAGTAAGAAAGACAGCCTGTCTTAAAGATTAGATCCTTTGAAAAGAAAGTAAGATTCATAGAAAGTAAAAAAAGAATCCAGGCTTAATCTGTTTTGATCCTCTGACCGGCATAGCATCCTCGCCAATGTCGCACGTTTAAGAGTTTTTATATAGACTCCTGACCGGGGAACAAAATCTCTTAAACATGCGACATTGGTAGAATACTACGCTGAACCATTCAAATTGGTTTTTCATTAAAAAACACCTATTGAAATCTCTTTTTAAGGTAATAAAAAGATGATATTTTTATTTATTAAACTACATATCAAGGCTTTATCCATTTTGCACATGTGAAGGAGTGAAGAACAGGTAACTCACCCGTTCTTCACCGTAACTCACTGGTACATAACGCACAAACAGCCGGTGATTCAGTGAAGATCAAAAATGGTAAAAAATATATTTTTGACAGTTGATTCCTGCTTTAGCCCATTAGTTTAGGCACAGATTTAAATCTGCGCCAGCGAAAGCCTGCAAAAGGGCAGCGAAAAGAGTGCGAAAAAGTAATAATACATCTTATATGCTAAAAACCGAACAGCATAGGAAGAATAAATACCATAACGATTCCCATTATGATCTGCAACGGCAAGCCTACTTTTATATAATCTGTAAAAGTATATCCGCCGGCTCCCATCACCAGTGCATTAGGAGGTGTTGAGAAAGGAGAGGCAAAACACATACTGGCAGCCACAGCAACGGCAAACAGGAAGGGATAAGGACTATAATCCATACTTAAAGCCGTTTGCATAGCAATAGGTGCTAATAATACAGCGGTTGCCGTATTACTTATAAACATAGTAAGCAGCGAAGTGCAAAAATAAATTCCTGCCAACAGTACATAGGGGCCCATATCTCCAAATGTAGTCATTAAACCGCCCGAAATTAAATTAGTTACCCCGGTCTTCTCAAAAGCGGTTGCCATAGGCATCATGGCCGCGATCAATACAACACTTTCCCAGTTGATACTATTATAAGCCTCTTCCATATTACGCAAACACCCCAGTATAACCATTAACGTGGCAGCAATCAATACGGCGATTACAGCAGGAATAATATCCAGAACCATAACAACAATCATACACAACATAATACCTGCTGCGATAGGTGCTTTGTGGTCCAGTGTTACTTTAGAGGCTTCTTTCAAAGGCTGGCCTGCAAGGATAATATCTTCCTGGTTATCTGCCAGGTTGGCTATTTCGGTCCAGGTACCCTGCACAAGTAACGCATCGCCGGCATGTAACTTTGTATTTTTAATATCTTCCAGCAGATATTCGCCATTCCGTTCAATCCCCACTACAGTTAAGTTGTATTTTTCCCTGAACCCTATTTCCAGAATGGTAAGATTAATCAACCTGGATTTAGGCATAATAAACACTTCCGCAATGCCATAATTCCGGAACAGGGATTTCAATTCTTTCTCATTCGCCTGGTCTACCTGCAACTGGTTTTCCGCAGCAAACCGTTCTATGTTTTCGGCAGAACCATTACAGTAAAGCACATCATCAGCAAGAATCACCGAATCAGGGCCTGCCTGTTCTTTAATAACATTCTTTTTTAATTTAAAAGAACGGTCCACATGAACCAGCTTTACAATACCCACCTCATAACGGGAAGGCAACGATAGTTCCGCCAGGGTTTTTCCAACCAGAGGAGAAGCGGCAGATACAGATACAATATGTAACTGTTCATGCAAATTATAACTTTCGGCCAGTTCCCGCAGCGTACGTCCTTTTTTATCTTTACGTTCGCCTCCGTCCTTTTTAGAAACCAATAGTTTACTTAAAAAGAAAAGTACCACAATACCCACACTTAAGGCCACAAACCCAACCGGTGCAAAAGAAAAGAACGAAAGAGCCTCATAACCTCCTTTGACCAGATTTTCCTGGATAACCAGGTTCGGAGGTGTACTGATCAACGTAAAAAGCCCCATACTGCTGGCAAAAGCCATGGGCATCAGGTAACGGCGCGAACTGATATTAGCGTCTGTCGCCATACTCATCACAATCGGCAACATCACAGCTACTGTCCCAGTATTACTGATAAATGCTCCCACCGAAGCCGTTACCAGCATCACTAAAAAGAATAAAAGGTTTTCGTTTTTCCCGGCAAGCAACAGTATTTTACTACTTAACATTTTCGCCAGCCCGGTCCGGAAAATACCGGCACCCACAATAAACAGTCCGATCATCATAATCACTACCGAATTCGAAAATCCGGCCAATGCTTCTGCCGGCTCCAGTATGCCAAACAGTGCCAGAGCAAGCAAAGCACACATAGCCACTAAGTCTGACCTGACTTTTCCCTGTATAAAGAAAAAAGAAACGATCAGCAAAATAAACAACGTTACATACATGGGTGACAATAATTCCGTAAAATTCATAGATTTATTTGTTTAAAACTTTTCATTAAACAGGGAGTTAAAACAGACTGTACAGACTTTTTCAACTCCCTTTCCTATTTAATTGGTATAACTGTTATTTAATGTAGGTCTCCATGAACCGGGCATCCGGACCCGGGGTCAATGTTACCGAAGCGGTATCAGCCGGTATCAATACCGTTTGTCCCTGATGCACTTCTATAACATTTCCTTTATTATCCTTTAATGTTGCCTTTCCGCTCATGCAGATATACACAACAAACGAATCCAGCGATTGCAGATCACGTGTTACCGGTTCGGTTATATCCAACAGGTTTGTCGTAAAGTAAGAACAATCCACCAGTTCAACCTTTTCATTTACCTGTGGGGTATATGCCGTACGGTAATCCGGATACAAGGTATAATCTATCGCGTCTTTTGCCAGTCCGGTATGCAGTTCCCGGCCGTTTCCGTTGGCATCTTTGCGGTTGTAGTCATAAATCCGGTACGTAATGTTACTGGTTTGCTGTATTTCTGCGATAAAGCAACCTGAACCAATGGCATGTACACGTCCGGCAGGCAGGAAAAACACATCCCCTTCTTTTACTTCGTACTGCTGCAAAACATCCATAATGGTATCATTTTGCACTCTTTCCACATATTCGTCCGCATCAATCTGTTGCGAGAATCCGGAATAAAGGGCTGCACCTTCCGCTGCTTTTACCACATACCACATTTCAGTCTTCCCGAAAGAGTTATGACGCTCTTTTGCCAGTTCATCATCCGTGTGTACCTGGATAGACAGGTTATCGCGGGCATCTATAAACTTAATCAATAATGGGAAAGTTGTACCGAAACGTTCGGTAACTGACTTTCCCATCAATTGGGCGCCATATTCCCGGATCAGTTCGTCCAGCGATTTTCCCTTCAACTCACCATTCGCAACAACCGAATAGTTGTCTTCTACATGGGATAGTTCCCAACTTTCACCAATTCCGTCCTGTACAGGGGTAATACCTTTGAAAGGACAAATATCAGAACCTCCCCAAATTATTTTCTTTAGTATGGGTTCAAATGTAAATGGATATAACATAGATCTTTAACTAATTGAAAATTAATAATTTCTATTTATTTGCGTTTCTAAATTCTTATTTCTTTTTTCGTAATACCATAGCACTTCGCGCGGGTATATACACTTTTAACCACTCTTTCTTCTCTTTCTTATAAAGAGGATCGGGTTGGGTAAAATGCGGAATAGAGTCGTCCGTCAATCCGAAACCACCGAACTCTTTGGCATCCGTATTCAGGATCACCTGGTATTCGCCCGGAGGAGTAAGCAGGCTGTAATCGGTATACGACCGGTTCGGACTGAAATTAAAGACAAAAACAAGGTCCTGCCGCATATAGGCAAGAATCTGCTCTTTATCGCTATCCCATATCTTCAGGATAGGTGTAGCCTGAAAATCTTTTACACTACTGATCACCTCCAGCATGGCACGGTCAAAATTACCCAGATACTGATATTTAAGATCCGGATTATCTACCAGTTCCCACTGGCGGCGGGCGTATTTATGAGACCACCCATTACCTTCGCGGGGAAAGTCAATCCATTCCGGATGCCCGAATTCATTCCCCATAAAGTTCAGGTATCCGCCATTGATTGTAGATGCTGTTACCAGACGGATTATTTTATGCAGGGCGATACCTCTTTCTACCACAAAATTATGATCGTCTTTCTGCATATGCCAGTACATTTCGGCATCAATCAGGCGGAAGATAATGGTTTTATCACCTACCAATGCCTGGTCGTGACTTTCGGCATAGCTGATTGTTTTTTCTTCTGCCCGCCGGTTAGTTGTTTCCCACCAGATAGAAGAGGGATGCCACTTTTCGTCTTTCTTTTCCTTGATCATCTTGATCCAGTAATCAGGTACGTTCATAGCCATACGGTAATCAAAGCCATAGCCACCTTCTTCAGGTTTGGCAGCCAGCCCCGGCATGCCACTCACCTCTTCGGCAATTGTAATAGCGGTTGTATGTACCTGATGAATCAGTTTATTGGCAAGTGTCAGATAAGCGATTGCATCTATATTCTGTCCGTTATTATAATAATCCGCATAATTGGTAAAACTTTCTCCCAATCCATGGCTATGATACAACATAGAGGTTACTCCATCAAAACGATACCCATCAAACTGATATTCATCCAGCCAGAATTTACAGTTGGAAAGCAGGAAATGAAGTACTTCATTTTTTCCGTAATCAAAGCAGAGTGAATCCCATGCAGGATGTTCCCGGCGGGCATCTCCATAGAAATACTGATCATACGAACCGTCAAAACGGCCCAAACCTTCCACTTCATTCTTAACGGCATGGCTATGCACAATATCCATGATCACAGCAATACCCATTCCATGCGCTTCATCTATTAACTCCTTCAACTCTTCCGGAGTACCGAAACGGGACGAGGCAGCAAAGAAACTGCTTACATGATATCCAAACGAACCATAGTAAGGATGTTCCTGAATAGCCATAATCTGTATGGCATTATATCCATCCTTTTTGACCCGCGGCAATACATTCCGGCGGAACTCGCTGTAGGATCCTACCTTCTCTTCACTGGTTGACATACCAATATGGCACTCATAAATCAATAACGGAGAGGTATTGGGTTTGAAATTCTTATTTTTAAACTGATAAGGTTTTTCCGGATTCCATACCTGCGCACTGAATATTTTTGTTTGTTCATCCTGCACCACACGGCGTATCCAGGCCGGAATACGTTCGCCGGCTCCCCCATTCCATTCAACCCACAACTTAAACAGGTCTCCGTGATGCAGCAAATCATCCGAAAGGATTATTTCCCATACACCATTTTCCAGCCGCGTCATCCGGTAGGCATCTTCCTTTTTCCAATCGTTGAATGTTCCGGTCAGATAAATGGCCGTAGCATTCGGAGCCCACTCCCTGAATATCCAACCTTGCGGAGTTTTATGCAGTCCGAAATAAAGATACCCCGATGCAAAATCCGACAACGTGATTTTCCCATCCTGAGTAAGAACATTCTGTTTGTTAACTATATACTGATACCGTTCTTTGACCGCAGCCTCGTAAGGTGCAAGCCAGGGATCATTTTTGACTAATTTTAATACTTCCATGGATTATACACGATTGGTTTATGGACAAAGATAATAAAGATATAATTAAATTCTTTATATTTGCAGGAAACGTGTAGAAGATAAATAGTTGATGATGATTTTTATGAAAAATATCCTCCCCACAATATATACAACTGCATTCGGTGAATGCACAGGATTCTTTTTTATAGTTATATCCAATAAAATAAATAACAAATAACATGCGAAAAGTAGTTATTCTATTTCTCTCTGTTTTTGTCCTGCTTCCCTTTGTAAAAGGAGAAGAGTGGCAGGGAGTTTCTGTTAATTTCAAGAAGAATGGAGCGTTACAGGTTTCTCCGGACGGCAGATATCTTCAACATAAAGACGGTACCCCTTTTTTCTATCTGGCAGATACGGCGTGGGAACTATTCCACCAGTTAACGGATGAAGAGATCGAAGTTTATCTGGACGACCGGCGTTCGAAAGGTTTTACCGTTATCCAGGCTGTACTGCTGCCCGGACAGGGCGGATTATATACACCGAATGCCATGGGGTTATTACCACTGGATGATATTGAAAATGTAACTCCGAATGAAGCTTACTTCAAATGGGTGGATAAGATTATCCGCCTGGCAGAAACAAAAGGCCTGTATATGGCATTATTGCCTACCTGGGGAGATAAAGTAAGTAAACAATCCGGCAGAGGCCCGGAAATATTTACTCCTGCCTATGCCTATGCTTACGGTGCCTGGCTGGGAAAAAGATATAAAAACTTTAACAATATTATCTGGATAAACGGTAGACCGGTGGGGCGGAGACGGTAACTATCCTACATGGGATGCATTGGGTAAAGGATTAAAAAGTACAGATAAAAACCATTTGGTGACTTTTCATCCTCCTGCAGGTTACTCCTCTTCGCAGTGGTATCACAACACATCGTGGCTGGATTTCAACATGATTCATACCGGGCAGTGTGAAAACTCGTTTGATATATATGACCGGTTAACGGGTAAAGATTACAACCGTGAAGAAGTTCGTCCTGTACTAACCGGAAATCCCTGCTACGAGAATCATGCGGTATGTAATCAGCCCGATTCTCTCGGATACTTTGATGATGCAGACATACGGAGAGCAATATATTGGAGCCTGTTCTCGGGTGCATGCGGACATACATACGGATGCACGGACGTATGGAATACAACGAATCCGGATAAAACCCCGGCCGGTATTAAACAGGTAGGGCACGCACGCCGCTTATGGGAACGTTTTTCATGGGATGAAAGAATACCGGCACAGGAGTTACTGACCTCTTCAAATCAGGCAAAAGCTTTAAAAGGAGCAAATTATGGGCTTATTTATCTTCCGTATGGTGGCGAAACTGTTATCGATCTGAACCGGTTCGCCTCTACTCAATCTTTCCAATTTGAATGGATGAACCCACGTACAGGTGAAATAAGTGCAATAGACATTCAAACTCCGGATAAACAAGTAAAAGTTAATCCACCGTCTTCCGGTAATGGAAACGACTGGATTCTTATTATAACTACAAAACAGTAAAAAACAGGGTGTGTAAATTGAATGTTTCCATTCTTTACACACCCTTTCCTAACCCATCATCACCTTAAAAACAAAAACAGATCAAATCAGAAACCGGAGTGTTCCTCCCGGTTGTTTAAAGTTTCGGCTTCGCGGTTCTTTTCTCCTGTATATTGCCATTCTATTCTATCTTCGTATATCTTCCCGTTCTTTTCAACAACTGCTTTCAGCATATTTGTTCCCCTCTGTAATTTTACTTCATCAAATACATAATGTACATCCGTATATCCTTTCCGGATACCTGTTAATTTCTGACCGTTCAGGTATACTTCCGGAGTACCTATATTTGAATAAACTGTCACCTTAGTGATCTCTTTTTCACGGTCTTTATTTCGTCGTCCGGTTAAGTACAAAACCGGGTCTTCCGACCAGTTGGCTTTATACCAGAAGTAAGCATCTTTCTTTATCTTCCGGTCAAATGTCATCAACCCTTTCATATTCCGGGCGGGAACACCACCCCGTGTCCATAAAGGCGCACAGAAATCAAAGGTGTTCCACAGGTAGGATGCAATGATATACGGATGTTCTGCAATTACACTCCAGTGGTATTCATGCGTTTTAGTCTGGAAGGTTTCCGGATAAAACTCCTTCGTCCAGTTCAATGCATCTCCTATATATTCTGTCTGGTGATGAATATTTGCATCCGCACCATACTCCGTCAGCATAAAAATCTGGTCAGGATATTCTGTTTCCATCTTTTCAATCCAGGGTTTCATATCCTGTATCGTTTTCTCGTACCAGCCAAAATAGCGGTTCATCCCCTGAATATCCGCATTCAGATTCACAGGGTGCTCCATATGGCCATACCCATTTACCGAAACGGTGTACCGGTCCGGGTCTTCGGTTTTGGCCAGATCATGGAGCGACTTAGTTAACTCTTTGGTGTACTCGTGGGGTCTGTAAACTTCGTTATGAAGTCCCCACACATATATGGAAGGGTGGTTAAAGCCCTGGCGGATCATCTCCCGCAGTTGGCTATGCGCATTTTCTGCTTCCTGTCCGGACACCCGGTTTACAAAAGGTATCTCAGCCCAGATAATTAATCCCAGCGAGTCGCACTTGGAATAAAGATATTCTGACTGCTAATAGTGAGCGAAGCGAACAGTAGTAGCCCCCAGATCCATGATCGTTTCCAAATCGAAATCATGGTGTTCATTCTTAAGTGCACTACCCAGTCCCCACCAGTCCTGATGGCGGCAAACGCCATACATAGGATATTTCTCTCCATTCAGATAAAAACCATCCCCGGCTTTTATTTCAATATTCCGTAAACCCAAAGGTTGGATTACTTCATCTATTAACTTCCCATTCTCGTACAACCGTGTAACCACTTTATAGAGATACGGATTTTTGCGTCCATTCCATAACGTGGGATTTTTGATTGTAAAAGAAGACTCAATTGATTGTACACCCTGGGGAGAAAGTTCAAAGAAACGGTTGTCAGTAGCGATCGCTTTACCGGCCTGATTATACAAAGTGTTGTTTAGATTAAGTTTTGCTGGTTGTAGGGTGGAGTTGTCCAGCTTCACTTTCACTCTGACATCCGCTTTTTTCTTTGAAACATTCTTTTGAGTAATGTAAACGCCAGCCGAAGCATGGTCGGTTACGCATATATTGGTAGTTTCGGTTGCTATCAGCCATACCGGGCGATACATCCCGCCATATACACCAAACAGTACATGGTTAATTGGTATCACATCCGGACGGGATGAGTTATCAGCCTTTACTATAATTTCGTTCTCTTCTCCGGCTTTCAGAAGTGTTCCTATTTCGCAGGCAAATGCGGAATAGCCACCTTTATGTGTTGTTACTAACGAGCCATTTACATATACTTCGGCCACAGCTCCTACACCTTCGAAACGCAGAAAAACTCGTTTTGTGTCCCAATCAGCCGGCATAAAATACGTTTTACGGTAATAGCCAACTCCTTCGTAAAAATTGTTTGCCCGTGTCTGCATATCTTTAGCATTCCAGGTATGAGGTATTTCAACTTCTTCCCAGTCAGCCTCCCACAAAGGAGCATGCAATGCCAATTCAGGGATAGCCGGTGCTTTCTTAAATAACCACCCATCAGTAAAAGGGAGGGTGATCCGGCCCTCTGTTTTTCCATAAAAAGCTATTCCTATAAAAAACAGAAACAGAAAGATTCGTTTTGTGTTCATGCTACAGATTTAATTAAACTACACTGCAAATATATCCGGATTCTGTTTTTGGGTAGGATAATAAAATCTCAATCAAGAGCAATTTTGTCTCATTTCACCCAAAAAACGCAAAAAACAGGAAGATTTTGCTATCTTTGTAAAAGAACTTGATGCCAATAGAACGCCATGAGAATAAAACTCTCCATATTTTACATGTATCTGTTTTTGATCGTATTCTGTATCAAAGGATATGGTGTTAATGAATTTTACTTTTCCCATTTAGGTGTAGAAAATGGACTTTCTCAATCTTCTGTTGTTTGTATATTCCAGGATTACGACGGTTACATGTGGTTCGGAACCCGGCATGGAGCCAATAAATTTGACGGCTATGATTTTAAAGGCTACCTGCATGAAGTGAATAACCCCACATCCATAACCGACGGCTACATTTGCTCGATTGACCAGGATAAAGAGAAAAATATCTGGTTAGGTACCCGGAATGGGCTCAGTTGCCTGAGCGCTTTTACGGAAGAGATTACACGGATTTATCCGAAAGATGTAGATCCGGACTGCAAGAGCAACACGATAGGACAATTCCTGAAACACAAAAACGGAGATTTATATGCAATAGAAGCCTATCAGGTTTTCCGGTGTAATCCGGATAAAACAATCGAACCCGTTCCATTTTTGCAGGAGATTGAAACGGCTGTTTACTCGATCGTACAAACACAAAACGGAGATATTTATGTGGGCACTACAAAAGAGGGGCTTTATATCTACTCCGCAGATTGGGAATTAAAGGCTCATTATTGCCGGGAAGTTGAGGCATTTAAAAACACAATGATCAACTGTATACTGGAAGTAGACGATACCTACATGCTGCTGGGAACAGAAAACAATGGCGTATATTTATATAACAGGATGAATGATTCGTTCTATCAACTGGATGATACCAACTCCGGACTAAACAGCAACACTGTGCGCAGCCTTATCCGGTATAATGAAAACGAAATATTGATCGGTACGTTTGGAGGATTGAACCTACTGACTATTGATAACCTGAGAATTAGCCCGGTAAAAGTTGATATGGAAGAAAAAGGAAGCCTTAGTCATTTCTCTGTTCACAGCCTTTTTTAGACCGGACAAATACATTGTGGGTGGGTACTTATTCGGACGGCATCAATTTCTACAGCCCTTACTTTAAACCCTCTTCCGTTATCATACCGAAAGGATTTACGGGTGTTATCGGAAAGCCACAGGAAGATAAAGACGGAAATATGTGGTTTGCTACGGAAGGAGCCGGGCTTTTATATTACAATATTGAAACCGGTAAAGAACAACTTTATCCATTAATGCCCATCTCACCCAATAACTATGAAGAGAATATTCTCAAAACCATTTACATACATGATGAACTTATTTATTGTACAACCCACTTCGGAGAAGTTTATACATTCGATATCCGGAATAAAAAATACAAATTGCTGTATGACTTTGGAAACTATGACATTTTCACTTTGTACATGGATAGCCGTAACCGCCTATGGATACCTACAAATACCAACGAAAACCTGGTCATGGTGGAGAATGGGAAAACAACTAATACATTTCCGGCAAACGGCGGAGAGGTTTCGTTTCCTTCTATTACTGCTATTAAAGAGATCAGTCCTGATATATTTCTGTTTGGTGCCTTATTTGATTCTATCTATTTATATAACTTTCAGGAAGCCACCCTTCGCAACCTCGCGGATTGTATCAGACCTAAAGATAAATATGAAGTAATAGGCACCATCTCTGCCATCGAATACGACAGTTGTAATATCTGGATTGGTACTACCCGGAGCGGACTTTATAAACTGAATCATAAACTGGAATTAGTAAAACACTATCACCGGAAAGACGGCCTGGCCGAAAGTCTTATTAAATCTCTTGTTATAGACCGGAACAATGACATCTGGGTTGCTACCGGAAACATGATCTATAAACTGAACCGGCTGGAAGATAGTTTCTCTCCTATGTATCCGTGGAATATGGCCACACAGGAATATAGCCTGCAGGGCGGATATGTGTCATCCCAGGGTACGGTTTACTTTCCGGGAAACAGGGCAATCCACTCCTTCGAACCTCAAAGCCTTATTAAAAACCCGAATACACCTTGTGTACATATTACAGGAGTATATACGGATAATACAACAAATATAACCCATAAATACCTGAAAAGAAAAGAAATTGCTCCCAAAAGATATGCTTATTCCCTGACCTTGCCTCATACGATCAGAAACCTCGCTATCCGTTATACAGCCCTGAATTACATCCATCCGAATGAAAATGAATTTCTTTTTATGATGGAAGGTATTAGAAATAACTGGACAAAAGCAGGAAACAGAAGAGATGCATATTATAATAATCTTCACCCCGGTAAATATACATTTAAAATAAAAGCAGCCAATATTGATGGTGTATGGTCCGGCAATGATACATTATTATATATAACCATCAAACCTCCTTTTTACAAAACATGGTGGGCTACATTCGTTTATATTCTCCTGTTTTCTTTCACAGGAGTAAAGATTATACAATATCAATATCAAAAGCTTGAATTGAAAAGAGGGCTAAGATATAAGCAAAAAGAGAAAGAGAGAATGAAAGAGTTGCATGAAGAACGCATGCGTATGTTTCAGAATTTCTCACACGAATTACGGACTCCTCTCACCCTGATCATCAATCCGCTTAACGATTTAATAAAGCATCTCTCTTTTTCTCCTCAGGTAAAAGACACGTTGCGGTTAATGAAAAAAACACAGACCGTTTGCTGTTGCTGGTTAATAACCTGATGGATATTCAGAAATACGAAGCCGGGCAGTACACGTTACAAAAAAGACAGTTTGAGTTTAACTCTTTTATAAAAGAGATTCAACGCTCATTCGAAAGTATTGCCTCCAGCCGGCAGATCACGTTCAGTTTAAACAATTTTCTACCTTACCCCTGGTATGTCTGCTACGACGAAAAAGAGATCGAAAAAGTCTTGTTTAATTTATTATCCAACGCTTTTAAATTTACAGCCCCCAGGGTAGTATTGTATTGAATATACAGGTACTTTCTCTGGAAAATTCCAGGAATTCGGCCGACATCCCGGATTCGGTTCGTGCCGGGTTAAAGGAACAAACCTACCTTTTTATGCAGGTATTCGATACAGGTATCGGGTTTACAAAAGAGGAAGAGAACAAAATATTTGACCCCTTTTATCAATCTCACGAAGACATGCATCAGGAAATATCCGGTACGGGTATCGGCTTAAACCTGACTCAATCTATCATTACCCAACATCAGGGTTATATCTGGGCTAAAAGTATCCAGGGCAAAGAGAGCCGTTTCTTTATTCTTTTACCTAATAGCGAGACACAGCCAACCGAAAATCAAACTCAGGAGAATCCGGCCAACGACAAAACTGAATGGTTGAATAGTTTCCACTCCCTAAATAAACAAACCGTATTACTCGTAGATGATAACCTGGATATTCTGGATTATCTGGAAAAACACCTGCAGGAAGAATACACAATAGTTAAAGCGGTAAATGGTAAAGACGCATTAGAAAAACTAAAAGAAAACCTTCCGGATTTGATAGTCAGCGATATTTTAATGCCTCAGATGAATGGCCTGGAACTTTGTAAAACGATTAAAACAGACCCACATCTATGCTATATTCCTGTTATCTTATTAACTGCACAATCTATGATCTCACAGATGCAGGAAGGATATGCCGCTGAAGCAGACGATTATATAACCAAACCTTTTGATATTACCCTTTTTAAAGCCCGGGTAAAGAATGTGCTATCTATGCGCGAGAAGATGAAAACGGTTTACGGCGATTCTTTCTCTTTAAAGAATCTGGGGATAGAGCAGGCGGATGAAAAAGCATATTCCTGAATAAATATATTGAAGTTGTAAAAGAAAATCTTTCCGATCCTGACTTTGATGTGGCTATTATATACAATTCCATGGGCATGAGCCGTCCCACCTTTTACCGGAAAGTCAAAAATCTAACGGGCCTCTCTCCTACCGAACTGATCACACATGTCCGTCTTGAGGTGGCCAGCCGGTTACTTTTAGAAACCACGATGTGTATAAATGACGTAGCCTTGTCGGTAGGATTCAGTTCCGGTTCTTATTTTGCCAGAAACTTCAGAACCGTATACGGCCTTTCTCCTACGGAATACCAAAAGAAGAGTGGGGAAAGCGCATAACCCTCTGATACTAAAACAATAGAAAACAGCTGATAAATAAACATATTTTACCGGATTGAGACATTTGTACTCTCTTTTGAGATAATATTGCTCTTCTTTCAGCCAAAAAAAGAGTTCATTTGCATACCAAACTAAATGTCAACATATATAATCTATTGTTTAACGTCCAAAAAATTTATGCATGAAAAAAAAATTAAAGGGAGTCCCAATCCCGGGGAAAACACAAAGTGCTCTAAGAAAAAAACCATGCTGTTTTTACTCTTATCCGCCATGACTTTGATCTGTCCGGCGGCATTTGCACAAAATGTACAGGTTACGGGTACTGTATCCTTTGCGAAGGATAAAGATCCTATCATCGGAGCAAATGTCATCGTAGAAGGAACATCCAACGGTACCATCACTGATTTTGATGGTAACTTTACGCTTGATGTTCCGGTAAACAGCAATTTAGTAGTATCTTATATCGGTTGTAAACCACAGATTTTCAAAATAACCGGCAAACAGAATCTGATCGTTGCCCTGGCAGAAGATACCCAGACATTAGAAGAGGTGGTTGTAGTAGGTTATGGCACCCAAAAGAAAGTAAACCTGACAGGTGCGGTTGCCACTACTGATGGAAAAATATTGCAGGACCGCCCGATCAATACGATCAGCAGCGGTCTGCAGGGAGCGGTTCCGGGCCTGAACATTGCACCCAAAAGTGGTAAGGCTAACGAATCTACCAGTTTCAACATTCGGGGTACGACTTCTATCAATGGAGGCAGTCCGTTAGTATTGGTTGACGGTGTTGAAATGGATGTGGATCTGGTAAATCCAAACGACATCGCAGGCATAACAGTTTTAAAAGATGCCGCGTCCTCTGCTATTTATGGGGTTCGTGCAGCCTATGGTGTAATCTTAATTACTACTAAGAATGCGACAACCGATAAGACAACCGTATCTTATTCCGGAAGTTTCACGATTTCGAAACCTACTGTCGATTATGACTTTGTAGATAATAGTGTAGATCATGTAGATTTTATGAACAAAGCCGTAAGAAATGCAGGCCTGACGGATTTATATGATGAAGACTATACGAAAAAAGTTCATGCCTATTATAAAGACCCTAAAAATAATCCGGAATATGAAATTGTAAACGGAGAATACCGGTACTATGGATTTAACGACTGGAAGAGTATGGTGTTAAAAAACACAGCACCTTCTCACCGGCATAATATCAATATTTCCGGAGGTAGCGAGAAAACCAAATTTTATTCTTCGATTGGTTTTATCCAACAGAAAGGTTTTTATCAGTTAAACAACGACGATTACAGACGCTTTAACAGCCGGATAGCAGTTGACAACCAAACCACTGACTGGTTAAAACTAAGCATGAAAGCGTTGTATAACCACTCCATTATGGATGAACCCCATACCTACGAAAGCCAGACACCGTGGTACAGGCTGAACTTCACCAGTCCGGTCCGTCCGTTTAAATGGGTAAAAGATCCTGCCTATCCCGAGTATGATCAATACGATGGGATGTATTTCGACGATCAGAATGTATACTCGATCATTGACCAGGGTGGACGAAATAAAAAAACATTACGGATGCCTGGTTAATGGGAGATGCTGATATTCAGATTATGAAAGGATGGAGCGCACATGTGGGTATCGCCTACAACAGAAAAACATCTGATGCGGTAAATCATAAAAAACAGGTTAAAATGATCACATCCAAATTTGTTCCTACCGACGGGCATACCAAAGACAACCAGATTGAAAAGATCAATACCATCAGAAGTTATTACTCTTTTAATGCTTATACCCAATACGAAAAAACATTTTTAAGTAAACATTATATCAAAGCAATGGCTGGATATAACCAGGAGTTAACCCAATATACTTCTGCAACAGCCATCCGGAAAGATCTTTTGTCACAGGATGTGCCCACCTTATCGTTAGGCAGTGGCGAACATTCTGTAAAAGATGATGGATTCGAATGGGCCTTGCGGGGAGGGTTCTTCCGGTTAAATTATATCTATAATGACCGGTATTTGCTTGAAGTAAACGGCCGCTACGACGGTACATCCCGTTTCCCTAAAGATAACAGGTTTGTATTTTTACCCTCCGTATCAGCAGCCTGGCGTATTTCTGAAGAAAAATTTATGGACTGGAGCCGGGAATACCTGGACAATCTGAAAATCCGTGGATCATATGGTGTATTAGGAAATCAGTTAATCAGTTCAAGCGATTGGGCAGGGAATACAAAATATTATCCGTATATACCTTTTCTGACAGGTGGTTTAACAAGCAATACTACGTATGGAGATGTATATGACACCAAAATAACTCCTGCCAAACTGGTATCACAGGAGTTAACCTGGGAAAAGGCAGCAAGCACTAACCTTGGTGTGGATGTTACCATGCTTAATTCCAGACTGGATTTCACCTTCGATGTGTTCCAACGTGTCACTTCGGATATGATGATGAAGGTTAAATATCCGGCTATTCTGGGAGCAGAAGCCCCCCCGGCGAATGCTGCGGAACTAACAACCAGAGGTTGGGAACTAAGCATTAACTGGAAAGACAGAATTGGCAAACATTTTACTTATGGTGTTGGATTCGTATTATCAGACTCGCAGGCTGAAATTACTAAATACGATAACCCTTCCGGAACACTTTCCGATCATTATGTAGGTAAAAAGTGGGGCGAAATATGGGGATACGAAACCGAAGGAATTATACAATCGGCAGACGATATGATTAATCATGACCAAAGTTATATTTCCAAAAACTGGGAACCCGGCGATATTAAATATAAAGACCTGAATAACGACAACAAAGTTGATAAAGGAAAGAATACAATTGATGATCATGGTGATTTGAAAATAATCGGGAATACTACTTCCAGATATAATTATGGTATCACAGCCAATCTCGGTTATAAAGGTATCTTCCTGAATATCTTTATGCAGGGAGTAGGGAAAAGAGATTTCTGACCCTCAAACCAGGCATTCTGGCCAGCCCCTACACAATATTTTGCAGTGCAAAAATGGTTTGTTGAAGAGTCATGGAGTGAAGATAACAGAAATGCCTATTTCTATCGTCCGTTAGCCAGAGATACTAAAAACCGCCAGGCACAATCGCGGTATCTACAGGATGCATCTTACTTACGGATGAAGAACATGACTTTGGGTTATGATTTCCCGAAAGCGATCTCAGGCAAACTATGTATGTCTAAATTACAGGTTTACATAAGTGGAGAGAATTTATTTGAATTCAAAAACACAAAAGGCCCATATGACCCTGAATCAGCAGAAGGCAATGGAGGCGTTATATATCCTTTCCAACGCTCATTCTCTATCGGATTAAATGTGACATTTTAAAAGAAGACAACCATGAAGAAAATTATATTCAATATTTTAATCACTCTGTTATTAGTGAATAATATATCCTGTAATGATTCATTTCTGGAGAGAACTCCCACAAACGACTTAAATGACAATTATTACTGGAATACGGCAGAGGACCTAAAAGTATATGTAAACGGTATTTTTGACCTGATGGCAGATAATGACAGATACAGATTTTATACCGGTTATGGTAACAGAAGTATGTGGAGTGCCAATGCCAGTTTCCTTGCTTTAGAAGCACAAACAGACAATCTGGCATCAAGTGCGTCAGAACACACCTCTTTCTTAAATATTGCAGCGGGAAAAGAGACAATTCCAACCAGTGCGGCAAGCATAACATCAACAGGTACAGTCTGGAGATGGGATATGTTACGGAACTGTAATCTCTTTCTGGCCAATTATAAAAAAGCGGACATTCCGGAAAACTTAAAGAATTATTTTGCCGGCGAAGTATATTTTATGCGTGCCTGGTTTTACTTGGATAAAGTTCAGCAATACGGAGATGTACCTTATATAAGTATTCCTCTGGATACAGCTTCACCCGAATTGTATGGAGAAAGAAAACCCAGAAAAGCAGTCATGGACTCCGTTTTAACAGACATCAATAAAGCAGTCGAATTACTTCCGGAAGTATGGTCAGGTGAATATCCGGACCGTATCAACAAATACATGGCAATGGCTCTGAAATCAAGAATTTGTTTATACGAAGGAACTTTCCGTAAATATCATAATTTGGGAGACCATGAACAATACCTGAAAGATTGTGTAGATATTTCGAAAGAATTAATGGATACTAAAAAATTTGATATCCATAATACGGGAAATCCGGAATCCGACTATCGTTCTGTGTTTATTAATACAGACCTTGCGAGTAATAAAGAAGCCATTATGGTTAGAAAATATAATGCGCTTTATTACCACAAATTACCCCGGTATCTTGTGGAATTAAAAATAGGAGTAACACAGGATCTGGTAGAAGATTTTCTATGCATAGAAGCTGATAAATCAGCGAAACCGGTAAGATTAAGTTCTACTTTCAATGACGACAACATTGATAATGTGTTCAAAAACAGAGATCCACGCCTCCGCCAGGTAGTATTAGCCCCGGAAGACGAAGAAAAAATCTACAGAACAAACAGAAACTATCCTAAATTATTAGGGATGACGGGAGTTGAATCCACAACAGGATATCACTTCATTAAATACTATAGTTTCGATCAGGATGCATCGAATGTGGGAGATACAGATGCCCCTATCATACGGTATGCTGAAATTCTTTTGAATTATGCCGAAGCTAAATACGAATTAGGAACACTGACTGCAGATGATTTAAAAATCTCTATCAACCTGCTTCGCAAACGTGCGGGCTTACCTGATTTAACCTTAACCCCTCCTATGGACCCTAAATATGCAAATGAAGGAATTGACCCTCTGTTAGTTGAAATCCGCAGAGAAAGAAGAGTTGAACTTTGCTTTGAACAACACAGGTACCAGGATCTGATGCGTTGGAAAAAAGGTCCGTATCTGGCAAAGAAAGTGTTAGGCATGCGGTTCGAAGAATCAGATAAAACCAGTGACAGATATAAAGGTGCCAATGTATCAACTGTACCTGTAGGTGATAAAAATTATATTGATGTGTATGCAGGGTCAAACTACGGAGACAGGGTATTTGATGAAAAGAAACATTATTATCACCCGATTCCACTGGACGAAGTAGCACTAAATCCGAAGTTAGAACAAACTGAAGGATGGAAATAAAATATTATCCAAAACCTTAATTGGTAATCTTCAAATAATTTAGTTAGTTGTACAGGAGGGAGTTGTCGTGAGACAGCTCCCTCTTATTTTATATTATTTCCAGATAACTCCGGCCATTTCCAGAACGGCACACTTTAACCTGTACAGGAATGCGTTCCGTCATTTCCTGCACGTGCGAGATTACACCGATTTTGCGTCCCTGGGTACGCAGGCTTTCCAGTGCATCCAATGCCACACGCAACGTATCACTATCCAATGAACCGAACCCTTCATCAATAAAAAGGCTTTCCACCTTCATCCGGTTAGACGAAAGGGAAGAAAGCCCAAGTGCCAGAGCCAATGATACCAGAAACGACTCTCCACCGGATAAACTGTGCACCGTACGTACCTCATCACACATATCCCGGTCTATCACCTGCAAAGCCAGTGTATCCGGTACCCGTTCCAGCCGGTAGCGGTGTGTCAGGTTCTTTAGTTGAACATTCGCATAGTTAATCAATACATCCAACGTGTAGCCCTGTGCTATTTTACGGAACTTTGCACCATCAGACGAACCAACCAGTTCATTCAGCTTGGCCCACTGTTCATAAGTATCCCGGGTAGATTCCAACTCTTTTTGGAAACCCGCCACTTTTTTCCGGTTTTCTTCGTGCGTACGCAGACGGAAAGAGTAATCGTTCTTCTGCCTGTTGTATTGTTCCTGCTCCTGTTCTATGGTGAATCCTTCCGGCGAAACATTATTTGTTTCCATCCAGGCCAACAAATCACGGGTATGCTGCTCCCACTCTTTTTCAGTTTGTTCCAACTCCTTCATGATCTGCCCGGCAACCCCTTTGGTTTGGTCTACCTGTGCGGAATGTTTTTGGGCAATAACCTGCAGGTCATTTTCCCGTTTACGGTGCTGCTCTATCCTACGGGTTATTTCCTCTTCTACTTCCTGTGCAGGTTTACCATCTAAAAGCCTGGCCCGTGCAGTAGTCAGGCATTCATAGGCAGCCTGTTTTACCTCATAATTTTTAGCGAGCTCTTTGAGCAATCCCTCTTCTTTGAGCAACTGCTCCCTTTTAAAAACAACTTCCGCACGGAATACTTCCACCTGCTTCTCTGTCTCTTTCAGTTGCTCCTTTTTATGGTTCCATTCCTCAGCAAAAGAGACCAGGGTTGAACGAAACCGCTCCGGATTTGCCAGCCAGTTAGGCTGCCACTCTTCATTCCCGAACAGAGTAGAAGTAGCATCCAGCGATCGTTTTAGCCGTTTTTGCTGATCGGTTAGCTGTACCTGTTCGGATTCAAGTTGTCCGGCTACTATTTTTAGCTGGTTTTCCAGTTCTGAAAGCCGGGTTCTGCACTGCGACAAATCTTTTTCCTGTTGCACCAACTGTTGCTGCAACCGGTTCATGCCCTGCTGGCGTTTCTGGTTTTCCTGCAATAATTTTCCTAACTCTTCCAGCCGGAGTGTCAGGACAGCAATTTGTTTATCCCGTTCATCTGCCTGCCGGTAAGCCGTCGGCGAGGCATACGGATGTTCACAACTTCCGCACACAGGGCAGGGTTCATTGGTTACCAGTTTATCCCGTAACGAACGTATATCACCTGTTACTACAAACCGGGCTTTCTCTACGAGCAACTCTTCCCGGTTCTTGCGTATGGAGGAAATTTCCTCCTCTATCTTTTCAGAAGAAAACGCTTCGAGTAGTAGTTGTTCTTCTTTTATCTTTTCTTCGGTTGTATGCCGTAAAACCTCTTTTTCTTTGAAAGAAGAAGCCGTTTGCTGCTGCCGGTTTTCCAGTTCTTTCTGCCGGGTAACGAAAGCAGAAATTTTCTGTTCCGACTGTTTGATCGTTTTCTGAACAGCAAAAGCATCATCCAGATGAATCAAAAGGGCTTCTATTTGGTTGGCAACTTTCTCTTTATTCCGGAATCTTTCAAACCACTCTTTAATGAGAACAACCTGTCCTTCTGCCTGCTGCAGTTTCAGGGTTAATTGCTGCAACGCTTCCGATAAGGCAGATTGGGTATGTTGTGCTTTTTGCCATTGGCTTTTTGCCTCTTCCACTACCGGGACATACGAACGGATCTCTACATCCAGCTGTACTGCCTCCCGCAATTGGGGTTGCAAAACTTTATATTGTTCTTCAGCTTTTCCTAAACCCTCCTTTTCTTTCTCAATCTGTTTATTGGTTTCAAGCAATTGAGTGAGTAGTTTTTCCAGCTGAATAGCAGTTTCTTTTTGTTGTGCTTTTTTAGTACCGATCAGTTTCTCCGAAGCCTGTACCCGGTCTGTCAACTCTTGTTTAGAAAGTTTTAGTTTTGCTAATCGTTCCAGCTGTTTTTCTGCATCCTGCAATTTTTCACTCAATTCTTTTTCCGCATCTTCCGGTAACAGTTCTATTCCTGCAATTCGGGAAACTACCTGCTCATAGGCACTTTTTGCCTCCCCTGTCTTTTCATATACCCGCCTGGATATTTGAGAATAATGTTCGGTTCCGGTCAGCTTCTCTAACAAGGATGCTTTTTCTCCCTGGTCTGCTTTCAAAAAGGTCGAAAAATCATTTTGTGCCAGTAACACAGAACGGGTAAACTGCTCAAATGTCAGCCCTACCAGTTCTTCAACCCGGGCCAACAAATCTGATTTGGTACCCTGTAATTCCTCCTCTTTATCCAGATTGAATAGGTTCATCCGGTAGCCCTGCAACTTTCCGGTTTCCTTATCGCGCGCACGCCCTACCGACCAGCGCGCACGGTAACAGTAGCCGGTCAACCCCAGAAAATCTACTTCCGCATACCCCGAATAAGTTCCTCTGCGGAGCAAGAAACGGGGATCACTTTGCGGTAAAACATCTTCATTTACATCCTGCACAAATACCTTACTCTCCTTCGCCTGGGTAGTACGGGGTGTACGGGCAAACAACGCCAGGCACATGACATCCAGCAAGGTTGATTTCCCGGCACCGGTTGGCCCTGATATAGCAAAAATACCGGAAGAAAGGAGTGGTTCCGTCGTAAAATCAAGTCCAAACTCTCCCTCCAGCGATGCAATATTCTTTCCACGTATTGCTAATATTTTCATACCTCAACCTCCCGTAATACATTTTTAAACATGGCAGCCAATTCTTCCGGCAGTTCCGTTCCATACTTTACAGAGAAAGTATGTTTCAGCATATCCACCGGATCTACCTGCTGTAGTTGCTCGAAAGTTAAAGCCGTTAATTTTCCCTTCTGTATACTTTCCGGATAAGAGGGAACAATAGAAGTAAGCCTAACAGCTTTCGTTGCCAGCACTTCCTCCACCCGGTGGCGGAACCCCGGGTCGGGTTCAGTCAGTAAAACCTGTACTTCCAGATAAGGCCACAGCGATTCGTCCCCATCCTCCCGGTTATCCAATAATTCCAACACCTCTAAAACTTCTGCCGGTGGCAAAGGAGTGGAAGGCCTGCGCAATAAAGGTACCGTTACCGGAACAGAAAGAGTATCAATAGAAACAGCCTCTCCCTTTTCTATCTCTACCGCAACAACCTGGTGATGATAATTTATTTCCGAAAACGACATCGGCAACGGACTTCCGGCATACCGTACATTCTCTCTGCCTCCTATGGATTGCTCCCTGTGAATATGTCCCAGTGCCGTATAAACCAGTCCGGAATTAAAAGCATCCACCGGAACCGACTCCAATCCTCCCAGAATAACCCTTTCGCTGCGGTCGTTGACAGATAACTCCGCTCCGGTTGCATGCAAATGCCCTACAGCAATAATGGCCTCATTCCCGTCTTTCCTTTTCAGGCAATGCCGGTATAACTGATCATACATCCGGCAGATTCCGGCAATATAGGTATCCGCTTCTTCCTCGCCGGGCAACGGATAATCTCCCTGCCGTAAATAAGGAACAGTCAGGCACCATCCTTCCCGTCCTCCCTCCTTATTGAAAAGAGGATAAACAAGCGCATCAAAATCAATGGAACCATCCGCTGTACGCCTGATGTAACCTACAATATGGGTATTTAACTCTTCCAGTAAGGGAACAGGAGCTTCCAGCCTGACAGCCGAATCATGATTGCCGGCAGTAACCAGAATCTGTAAAGAGGGATGAGCCACATGCGCTTCGCGCAAAAAACGGAAGAACCGCCGTTGTGAAGCAGCCGACGGATTGGCCACATCAAATATATCACCGGTAATTAACAAAACATCCGTTTGTTGTTCCTTAATAATATTTACCAACCAGACCAGAAAAGCATCGTGTTCCGGTTCCCGGTCATACCCGAAAAAAGTCTGTCCCAGGTGCCAGTCTGCCGTATGGAGAAGTTTAAGAGCCATCTGTTTTTCTATATATTAGAGGTACATTGTCATTTTCCTTACAAAATTAGGAGAAAATGTTTGGATGTAAGACCGTTTAAAACAAATGTTATCGAAAAAACTGACGGTAAGTGTACCTACCGTCAGTTCACTCGTTCGGCGTAGCGTCCTCGCTACGTCGCTAAAATCTTATGAAGCTCCAGCTTCATGTGAGGCAGGAGCCTCACTCTTATCAACGACGTAGCGAGGACGCTACGCCGAACAAAGGCCAGCAAAAAGCTTAAGTCTGCAAACATTGATGAAAGTACCAAGCCAAAAGAGCATTTAATATTCAGCAAATTGCAGCCCTGACAAATCTATCTCATTCTGTTCATAAAATGCTTTTATGTAAGCCACACATTCTGCATGGGACAGACCCGGCTTCGAATAAGAACCCTTCCGTTCAGGTACCGGAACATCTACCAGCCATGTATTTCCTTTTTCCCAGGCAAATTGCAGGGTTCTATCCTCTTCATTGGTAATACCAAAAAAACTTCCCTTAGCGGGCTTTACCGCATAAAATAAATCCACCGCTTCTTCTAATCCCGCGGCACCCTCTATGGTAGTTCTATGGCCAGCATTATGATAGTAATAATTCATAAGTCACTCAATAAGTTGTACATCATCCGGTTCCATTTCTTCTTCCTCCTCCAGTTCATCATCTTCCAGTTCCGGATTTGTAAACGTTGAACCGGAAACATCCTGTTGTCTCAGAGGTTCTATCACAAGTGTCTCTTCCAATACTTTAAAACCCTCTTTATTCTTTTTATGATCTTCGTTAGCTTCCTGTCTTACTACACAGGCATACCGGCCATTTGCTTCAAAACTAAATATTTCACCCTGATGCGGTACACTTAATACAGAAGCCATATATTTTACCACCTGTCCGGAATAAGAACCATAGGAAGCAGGAGCACTGTTCTGAAAGGTTAATTTATCAAATATACCCTGTTCCTCCATATTCACCATATACACTTCCACATATTCCTGTACATCATTCGCATCATCAAAAACGGTCATCAATAACAGGCCACTATCGTTATATCCTTCTTTCTCCACACAGATATAGTACATTTCATCCATATCTTCGGTTTCATCTATTTTCCACCCCGGCGGACAGTTAAAAGATACACCATTTTCATAAAAAGGTGTTTCGGGTGATTTCTTACAACCACTTACTAAAAAGGCCACTAACAAGAACAAGGCCACTTGTTGTTTACTCATTTTTATATTTATATTTTAGTGAATAATAATTGCAATTCTGTTACCTAAACCTTTACGATTTTAGTAATTAACTCCTCTGTGGTTGGAACAAATTCTAAACAAAACGGTTTCTCCTGAATCACATCTTTCTTTTTTTCTATTTGCTTTACACGGATAAATAGTTACATAATAGATTCTGTCAAAATAGACTATGCAAAGATAATAAAATTACATTCCGGACAATCCTTCCTTTTTTGTTGAGTAGAATTATTTTAGAGAGTGTTAATTTTAGCTAAATAACAGGAGGTAAAAGAACTTTTCTTTCTTTTTTTTACGTCTTAATCTACAAACGCGAATTAATAAATGAGTAGAGTTATGAGAAAGTTATTTAGTTTTGCAGTAGTAGTAACACTGATCTGTGGATTATTCACTGCATGCGAAGGGGAGAAAACCGATGCAAAAAATTAGAAGGTCGCTGGACAATCAGCGAAGTAACCGGAGATAAAGTTTCAACAGAACGCCCGGCCTTTATGGAATTCAATATGCAGGAAATGCGTTTGCATGGTAATGCCGGATGTAATACGTTTAATTCTGGTATTACACTGGATCCGAAAGATGTTTCAAAAATCAAATTGAACCAGGCTGTAACAACTATGATGGCCTGTCCGGATATGGATACGGAAAATAAAATCCTGAAAGCCATTGAATCGGTGGATGAAGTAAAAACAAATAAAAAGGCTAATGAAATGTTATTGACCGATAGTGTTGGTAAAGTATTGTTTGTTCTGACAAAAAATTAAACGAAATATGGTAAAGAAATTAGGTTGGATTTGTCTCATCGTAGTGGCTGCAGTTAGTTTTGTAGCCTGCGGAACTGCAAAGAAAATAGTAGGAATGTCGTATAGCGATCTGAACGGTGAATGGGAAGTGATCGAAATGAACGGTAAAACACTGGATCCGTCCGTAACAAACCAGACCATGGTTTTCGATACGTACCAGAACATTGTATCCGGTAATGCAGGTTGTAACCGTATCTCCGGACGTATAGAACACAACGCGGTACAACGGCATGTTATAAAATTCATGCAGGTTGTTTCTACCCGTATGGCTTGTATGGATATGACACTCGAGAACGAATACCTTCAAACAATAGACAAAGTAGTTCGTTTCGACGCGGTTTATAATGAAAGCCCGGTTACCTCTGTAGCACTCTATGGTACAGACAACAGCCGCCTGTTCGTTCTCCGCAGAAAATAAAAAGAAATTTTCAGGTAATATTAAAAGGGTACGGATTTATAAGATCCGTACCCTTTTTTATAACCCTACCGGTAAAAAGATAAAACAATGGTTGAAGGGGATTTATAATCCCTGCCTATGGAATATTAGGATCTGTGATCCGGAATTAATAATTACTGTATATATTTTAGCGGATTACAAATCCTTATACTCGCTAGTCGGGGATTACAAATCCCCTCCGTCCAGGTGTCCAGGTTACAAATCCCCTCCGCCCAAGAAAAAAGCGCAGATAAACGCAGATAATTTAATAAAAAATCTGCGTTTATCTGCGCTTTCTGCGTACTCTGCGTTCCCTTATTGTTTACCGAAAAACTTACTTGTTTTTCAACGCTTCGGCTACTAATCCGGCTAATTCTTCGGCCAGTTCGGGATTATCGGCAATCATCTGTTTTACCGCGTCACGTCCCTGTCCAAGTTTAGTCTCGCCATAGCTGAACCATGAACCGCTTTTCTTCACGATGTTATTATCTACTGCCAGGTCCAGAATCTCACCGGAACGGGATATACCTTCACCAAACATAATATCAAATTCAGCTTTCCGGAAAGGAGGAGATACTTTATTCTTCACCACCTTCACGCGAACCTGGTTTCCTTTGATCTCATCCCCGTCTTTCAATTTACCGATCGAACGGATATCCAGACGTACGGAAGAGTAGAACTTCAGGGCATTACCACCAGTTGTAGTTTCCGGGTTACCAAACATAACACCAATCTTATCGCGCAACTGGTTGATAAAAATACAGGTTGTATTTGTTTTGTTGATCGCAGCCGTCAGCTTACGCAATGCCTGCGACATCAAACGTGCCTGTAAACCCATTTTACTTTCACCCATTTCACCTTCCAGCTCAGCCTTCGGGGTCAATGCGGCAACCGAGTCAATCACAATGATATCAATTGCCGACGAACGGATCAACTGTTCTGCAATTTCCAATGCCTGCTCACCACTATCCGGTTGCGAAATCCACAAATTGTCGATATCCACACCCAGCGCAGCCGCATAGAAACGGTCGAACGCATGCTCCGCATCAATAAACGCGGCGATACCACCCGCTTTCTGTGCTTCTGCAATCGCATGGATAGCCAGGGTTGTTTTACCGGACGATTCCGGGCCATAGATCTCAATCACACGTCCTCTCGGATAACCTCCGACTCCCAAAGCGGCGTTCAAAGCAAGCGATCCTGTAGGGATAACCTCTACATTTTCTACCACTTCTTCCCCCAGCTTCATGATCGAACCTTTTCCGAAATTCTTTTCGATCTTATCCATGGCGGCACGGAGAGCCTTCAGTTTGTCTGCATTGACTGCAGGCCCAAAGATCTCCATCTCCTTTTCTTTTTTTTCTTCTTTAGCCATTTGTTAGTTGTTTAAAATCTGATTTGCATGGTCTTTGGTTTTCACCTCCTTCGGGCCGATGATCTTCTCAACAATGCCCTCTTCGTTAATAATAAAGGTGGTACGGTTCGTGCCCATGTATTTACGTCCGTACATGCTTTTCTCCGCCCACACCCCAAAGGTTTGTTGCAGGGTGGTGTCGGTATCCGCAATGAGATTAAAGGGAAGTTCCTGCTTGCTGATAAATCCCTGGTGCGATTTGGCACTGTCTTTGCTGACACCTACCACCTCATACCCGGTAGCCCGCAACTCTTCATATCCATCCCGCAGACTACATGCCTGTGCGGTACAACCGCTTGTATTATCTTTCGGATAAAAATAAAGAACTAACTTTTTCCCTTTGTAATCACTCAAACGGATTTCATTTCCGTTCTGGTCGGTTCCCAATACTTCGGGAACCTTATCTCCTACTTGTAGTGCCATATAGTAACCGGTTAAAATTCAAGATCTACATTAAACTGTTCATGCCACGGCAAACCCTGTTCGTTCAGTTCCTGCATGAAAGGATCCGGATTAAACTCTTCTACATTGAATACACCCGGTTTCTTCCATATGCCCTGCATAAATAGTTTCGCCCCGATCATAGCCGGAACACCTGTTGTATAACTTACTGCCTGCGCGCCCGTTTCTTTATAGGCGGCCTCATGACTACAGTTATTATATACATAATACGTCAGTTCCTTTCCGTCTTTCAGGCCACGGATGCGGCAACCGATAGAAGTCTCACCTGTATAATTCTCACCCAGGTCACCCGGATTCGGCAATACCGCTTTTAAGAACTGAATCGGAACAATCTCTACCCCATTATATAGAATTGGGTCAATACGCGACATACCGATATTCTGGATCACCCGTAAATGGGTCAGGTATTCCTGTCCGAAAGTCATCCAGAAACGGGCACGCTTAATAGTCGGGAAGTTCTTTACCAGACTCTCCAGTTCCTCGTGATACATCAGATACGATTCACGCGGCCCGATATTCGGATAAATCAACGGTTTATGAACCGTCAGCGGATCGGTCTCCTTCCATTCTCCGTCTTCGTAATATTTACCCCGTTGGGTGATCTCCCGGATGTTGATTTCCGGATTAAAATTAGTAGCAAACGCTTTGTGGTGGTCGCCGGCATTACAATCCACGATATCCAGGTATTGAATCTCGTCGAAATAATGTTTCGCCGCATACGCTGTAAATACACCTGTTACCCCCGGATCAAAACCACATCCCAGAATAGCAGTCAGTCCGGCTTCTTTAAAACGTTCCTGATAGGCCCATTGCCAGCTATATTCATATTTGGCTTCATCCAGCGGCTCATAATTGGCAGTATCCAAATAACTCACCCCATACTCCAGACAAGCGTCCATTATAGTCAGATCCTGATAAGGCAACGCCAGGTTTACAACAAGATCCGGTTTGAAAGATTCAAACAACGCTACCAGTTCCGGCACATTATCCGCATTTACCTGTGCGGTCTGCACCTTTACATTTTTGATATCCGCCGCAATCGCATCGCACTTACTTTTTGTACGGCTTGCCACCATGATCTCTGTAAAGACATCGGCGTTCATTGCTATTTTCTTAACAGCAACGGTGCTTACGCCACCCGCACCAATAACTAAAATTTTTCCCATCTACCAAATAGAGTTAATTTTGTTATAATTATAGTTTTGAAGGTTCTAAAAACGAAAAACAAAGATAATCAAAATCTTTGAATTTTAGAAGTATACAGACCGTTAATAGAGGTCAAAAACACCCCACAATAATAGATTTATGCATAAGAACAAAAGAACAGATTCTTAGTGTGTTTTTTCTTTCTCTGTCTTCTCTTTCATCCGGAAAATAACACATCTGGAGTTCTTAATAGCGATCTACCTTTTTTATATTATCTTTACAGAAAAACTATAAGCAACTCCAGGAC
>JAJQAZ010000020.1 GCA_021203545.1 Tannerellaceae bacterium
CAAAATATACCTATCTCTTAAACGGCCAGTAACTTTCGTTTACGCCACCAGTAAGTTTACATTGCGGCATCAGTAAGTTTCATTTGTGTGGCCAGTAAGTTTTTAACTCTTTTACCAGTAAGTTTTTGGAATTTAGCCAGTAAGTTAACAAAATGAAACATATTGCTGACAGCACGAAAAGTTACTGGATAATCAATTAAAACTTACTAAGAAAATCCTCAAAAGATAGTAGACATATTTTAGGGTTATTTCAGCTTCGTAATTTTATCAAAGATAGCTAAGGCTGTGGAGCGGAAACGTACAGGTACTTCATCCTGGTGTAATTTAGCTGATTCCGGAACAATTTCACGGTAATGTATACCACTAACAGGTAGTTTATAAAAATAGACCTTTCTTATGCATACATCATCTGTATAGTATTCTGAGCCTTTCCATATCCGGTCGAAGTTAAACTGAACACCATATCCATTTACTCTATCTACCCAGTTGAAACAGGTAAAAACATCCTGATATTTGTCTGTTTGCAGGAATCCCCATTTTGTAGCCCCTAAAGCAATGGAACCGTGTTTGGTTAATATTCCGGAATACCGTTCAATGCTTTTGCCATTTATTTCCGGATTATTACATTTTTCATTAATCAGGGAGAATTGTGGTATAGGTTGTTTCATCTTTCTGTTTTTAGAAAGTTTTTGGGCTTCTGTCAACATACTTTTATCTAATGTGGCAGGGTGTATGAGCCGGATGTTTCCTTTTTCCGGCCATTCAATTTTTTGTTCACAACAATTAATCAATGATCCTGTATCATCCAGTGTAATTATTTGTTTAAGTTTATCCTTTTCGTATATACCCCAACAAAGATTGGAGGCTAACTGCCGGTTAATCAGGTTTTCAGAATAAACATTCTGAAATTCATCCATGGAATACTGATATCCGCTGATATATAGTTGCATAAATAATAGAAAACGTTCTTTTTCCTCTTTTTTGCTAATAGCTTTTTCCGGCAGATAATTACCACTTTTCAATCCCTGCTGTTTCAGATCGTTTTCAAAACGGATAAAGGATATATCAGGCCTGTCTTTTTCTTCCATTAATTCAGAACATAAATCGCGAATCTTTTGTAACCGGTGGTTCAGGCCTTGTTCAACAGGGGTATAATTACTAAAATTATGATACTGGTACAGGAATTTGAACCAGTTTTCGTATGCAATTTTTTTATAAGATAAATGCATCCGGAACTGGAAATATTTGTCAAATTGTTTGGGGTCCAGAAACCTGGTCGCTTCTTCGGGATATTCATCAACTAATACTCCTATAGCATCCGGGTCGATAACTACCCGGTCGTCCGGTCCGGGATTAAGATAAGCCATAAATATTTCCGGTAATTTCCAGTCCATATCTAATAAAGTACGAAGGCTATCAATATGAGCAGTTCTTAACGTGTCCCGATAAGTGATGAAAGCGATGATATGTTGTGTTTTTTCTGCTGTGGATAAAGTTTCTGCTTTTAATTTCCACATATTCTGAACAACAGGACTGTAATCATATAAAACGGCTGTCGGACAAATATAAGTCTCTTTTATAGCTTCCTGAAAAGTAAATGTTTTTTCTGGGTCGTTATCTCCAACTTTCTCTTTCTCCAATTCAATAAATCCATTGATTATTTTTTCATCCAGACCAGGAAATTCATCATAAGAATGTCCATAACTACAATAAATCCCAATATATGGAAAAGAAGCCTGGAGTTTATCGTTTATTACCCTGTTTGTTAAGTGAAAAAATGCTTTAGCGTCCCGTTGGCATAATAAATGTAATGCTTCCATAAAATCCTTTTCACGTAGAATAGGATCAGATGTTATACTGAAATATTTTTTATATTCAGTAATAAGACGGTTAGTAAGCGCTTCACCGGATAATTTCCGGAGATCGCGGATTGTTTCTTTATAATACATACTTTTTCTTTTTATCGGTTTCTGAAAACAAATGTATTAAATTATCTTTGTATTGATGAATATAGATTCTGAAATAATTCTTCATACCTGTTGTGCTCCTTGTTCGGCTGCAATTATTGAATGGCTGTTGAGTAATGGAGTTCAACCCCTGCTTTATTATTTTAACCCAAATATCTATCCTGCAGAAGAATACCTGATTCGTAAATCGGAATGTACCCGGTATGCCGAGTCTCGGGGAATTGAGATTATAGATGGAGATTATGATCATATTCATTGGCTGGAAGAGATAAAAGGGCTGGAAAATGAACCGGAACTGGGTGGTCGTTGTTTTCAATGTTTTAAAATGCGGTTACTTGCTACTGCCCGTATCTCGCATGAGCGTGGTATCAGGCAGTTTGCTACAACGTTGGCCTCTTCACGCTGGAAGAGCCTGGAACAAATAGCGGAAGCCGGACATTGGGCGGCTTCGCATTTTGAGGATACGGAGTTTCTGGAACGGAACTGGCGCAAGGGAGGTTTATCGGAGCGCCGCCGGATCCTATTGGCGGAAAATAATTTTTATAACCAAACCTGGTGTGGATGCGAGTTTAGCCAACGTTTGCCTAAAAATGAATAAGGTATGAAAACTCTTTTTTATCGAACTCTTTGGATAGGAGTAATGGTTATATCTTTTTCCTGTATTAAAGAAGGAGATGATACCGGATATCCTTATCTGGAGCATGAAATAGAAGTAGGGGATGCCGTTCCCACATTCACTGTTTATGAGAATGAAAATCAGACAGGTGCTATATTCCATTCGGAAGAATGTAAAAATAAGGTCACTTTGTTGGTGTTTTTTAATACCGGATGTAAGGATTGCCGGCGGGAATTACCAAAAGTAGATTATGTATTCAAAGCTTTGGAAGAGAAGTCGCTCTATCAGGTTGTTTGTATTGCACGTGACCAGGGGGAGGAAGAGATAAAGAAATACTGGAAAGATGCGGATAATAATTTCACTATGCCGGCCTATGTAGACCCTGGCCGGAAAGTGTTTACTCTTTTTGCAAACCAAACAGTACCACGGCTTTATCTGATCAATGAAAAAGGTATTGTAACCTGGCTGGCTATAGAAGAATTGAATCTAGAGAAAGAGGAATTATTGGAGATGGTGATAAGTCAATAAATTAATATGCCTAAAATAAATCCGAAATTTGAGATAAAGAGTTATGGTTTATATACTGCCTGGAAAAGGGAGAGTAAAGAACTGCCTAAGATACAAAAGCATACATTAAATATTCCGGCGGAGATAGGGGTAGAGTTCGGTTTTATTTTATCTGTAAAAGGTGGAAAGGGTGAGGTATTGGATTTTTGTATTGATCATCCTCCGTTTCCGGATGAAAGCGGGGAGATTATGCCGCCTTTTACAGGTACATACTTTGTAAACAGTAATGATTTTCTTTTTTTCTAGGTGATACCCTTTGGGAGCCTATACAAGATAAAAAAGGTCTCTGGACTGTTTCGGTCAGTTACAAAGGGAAAGTAGTAGCAAAGAAATCTTTTACAATCGAATAAATGAAACCCCTGCAGGTAATTTAAACCTACAGGGGTTTGCTTATTTTAGAAACTATTCTGTTTCCAGAAACTCAACGTATAGCCTTATTTAGAAGATTTGGAACCTCCGTTTGACTCCCGTCCACTGCCACCACCACGGTTACTGGTACTTGAAGTACCGGATTTTTTGTTACTGGAGCTTGACGAAGATGTAAAACGTCCATTACTATCTCTATTTTCCTGCTGGGCATTTGAGCCTCTTGAATTTGAAGAATCTTTTGTTCTCATAAAAATCAATTTTTATTATTTAAAAATTTAGTCGTGCTACCGTTTAAACCTGTTGGTATCACCCGGTAGCGTATTAAAAACAACCTACTGCATAGTTGGTTTAGACTGAATGTAATTAACTCTTAAAATCTAACCCCAAATTATCTATGAAACCGGGAGATTTTAGAATAACTTATTGTTTGTAGGGAATAATTAAAAAGTAGTTAGTAGTTGGTAGTTAGTAGTTAGTAGCTTATTCATGATTTACAATCTTTTGACAAGATGAATTTTTCTACTAACTACCAGCTACTAACTACTGACTACTCTAAAAAAAATTTCTACCTTTGCATCCCGGTAAATTGTAAGAAAAACAAGTAAAAATATAATAAAACGATGGCAAAAGAGCTGAAAGAACTTACTTCAAGAAAAGTAAACTACTCACAGTGGTATCAGGATCTGGTAATAAAGGCGGATCTGGCAGAGAATTCTGCTGTACGCGGATGTATGGTAATTAAGCCGTATGGGTATGCAATCTGGGAAAAGATGCAGCGTACACTGGACGATATGTTTAAAGAAACAGGGCATGTGAATGCTTATTTCCCGCTTTTGATCCCCAAGTCTTTTCTAAGTAAAGAAGCCGAGCATGTGGAAGGTTTTGCCAAAGAGTGTGCGGTGGTAACTCACTACCGTTTGAAAAATAGTCCGGATGGCGAAGGGGTTGTGGTAGACCCGGCTGCTAAACTGGAAGAGGAATTGATTATCCGTCCTACTTCGGAAACAATTATATGGAATACATACCGTAACTGGATACAGTCTTACCGTGACCTCCCTATTCTGGTGAATCAGTGGGCCAATGTGATGCGTTGGGAGATGCGTACCCGCCTGTTCCTGCGTACTGCCGAATTCCTTTGGCAGGAAGGTCATACCGCACATGCTACCCGTGAAGAGGCAGAGATTGAGACTAAGAAGATGCAGGATGTATACGCTACATTTGCGGAAGAACATATGGCTATGCCGGTGGTGAAAGGGGTAAAAACTGCCAGCGAGCGGTTTGCCGGTGCATTGGATACTTATACAATAGAAGCAATGATGCAGGACGGAAAAGCACTGCAGGCCGGTACTTCCCACTTCCTGGGACAGAATTTCGGTAAAGCTTTTGATGTGACATTTATTGATAAAACTGGTAAACAGGAGTATGCATGGGCTACTTCGTGGGGTGTTTCTACCCGTTTGGTGGGTGCTTTGATTATGACTCATTCGGATGATAACGGATTGGTGTTGCCTCCTAAACTGGCTCCTATACAGGTTGTGATCATTCCTATCTATCGTTCGGAAGAACAGTTAAACCAGATCCGGGAAAAGGTAGCTCCTATTATGGCCAATCTTAAGAAATTAGGCATTTCAGTAAAACTGGATGATGCTGATAATAAAAAACCGGGCTGGAAGTTTGCTGAATATGAGTTGAAAGGGGTTCCCGTTCGTCTGGCTATGGGTGGTCGTGACCTGGAAAACAATACGATTGAAGTAATGCGCCGGGACACTCTCGAAAAAGAGACGATTACCTGCGATGGTATTGAAGAATATGTACAGAACCTGTTGGAAGATATACAGCAGAACATCTATAAAAAAGCATTTGATCTGCGTGCGGAACGTACGATTACGGTAGATACCTACGAAGAGTTTAAAGAAAAAATAGAAGAGGGGCTGTTTATTATGGCTCACTGGGACGGCACTGCTGAAACAGAAGAGTTAATTAAAAACGAAACCAAAGCAACCATTCGCTGTATACCTCTGGAAGGAGATAAAACACCGGGTGTTTGTATGGTAACCGGTAAACCTTCTGCACAACGGGTGCTGTTTGCAAGGGCGTATTAATACCCCCCCCGGCCCCCTAAAGGGGGGCGGGGCCAGTGGTTTTGAGACCGTTTGTTTTGTACTCTTTGCATTTCTATTTTAGGAATATATAATCCATTTGATAATTAAAGTATGAGTAATCATAAAAAAGAAAATATCTCTACCACCCCTTTAGGGGGTCAGGGAGGTACTGCCATCCTCCTTATCCACTGTCCGGACCGTGCCGGATTAGTAGCAACCATTACCGATTTTATTCATATTAATGGGGGTAATATTATTTATCTGGATCAGCATGTGGACCGGGAGCATAAAGTGTTTTTTATGCGGATAGAGTGGGATTTGACCAACTTTGTTATTCCGGCCGATAAAATTGAAGAATATTTTAACACGTTATATGGTGTTAAGTATGAAATGCACTTCCGGCTTTATTTCAACGATTATAAGCCACGTATGGCTATTTTTGTTTCTAAGATGTCTCACTGTATCTATGATTTGCTGGCCCGTTATACGGCTGGTGAGTGGAATGTGGAAATTCCACTGATCATTAGTAATCACCCGGATCTGGAAGAGATTGGAAAACGGTTTGGAATTGATTATCATGTATTCCAGATTACAAAACAAAATAAGGATGAGCAGGAGGCAGCTGAATTGGCTTTGTTCGAAAAATATAAGATCGACTTTATCGTGTTGGCCCGTTATATGCAGGTGATTACTGATAAAATGATTGAACGGTATCCAAACAGGATTATCAATATACACCATTCGTTCCTGCCTGCATTTGTAGGAGCTAAGCCTTATCATGCAGCTTTTGAAAGAGGTGTGAAGCTTATTGGTGCTACCAGCCACTACGTAACAGCCGACCTGGATGCCGGGCCTATTATTGAACAGGATATTGTTCGGATCTCTCATAAAGATACGGTAGAAACACTGGTGCACAAAGGACGTGATCTGGAAAAGATTGTTCTTTCACGTGCCGTAGAAAAACATATCCAACGCAAAGTGCTGACATATAAGAATAAAACAGTTATTTTTAGTTGAATTAGATAATAAAAGCTAAATGAAAAATTCCCACATAAATAACTTTGTTGCCTTACTTTTAGCTTTACTACTCTTTAATGGCTGTTCAGAAAGAAGTAAAAAAATATATCCCGGTGGTGATATCAGTTATCCGGTAAAACTATCCAATGATAGCTATATTATCTCGTTAGCCCGGATACCGGTTCCTTATGAATGGCGTGGCTATCCTGATGTTTCGGCTTACCGGGTGGCAATATTAGATTTTGATTCTGAAGTTACCCAGGTTAATGAAACAGATAATAAACTTGATTTAAAAAAAATATCAGGAAAAGAGGATGACCTTAGCCTTGGAATCATGGAACATGAGATCATATTTACCAATCTTAATGATGGAAAGAAAGAAGTAACACGGAAAGGGACAGCTTATACCCGTGATCCGTTCCTGCCACGGGAAGCATGGAATGAATTAAGTTTTTCAGAACTGGAACTATTACCACCAAGTGATTTACTTTATGATATAGATAGTATCTATTTAAAGCATGCGAAAGTGAATGAAAATTTTCTGTTAAGTAGAACGCAACAGATAAATAAGATCTTTGATATGGACGGGTTCCGGTTTGACGGTGACCAGTTACAGGATATAATCTTAAATGGAAGATTTGGAGGTGTTTCCAGAGAAGACTATGAGAAGTGGAGCATCCGGGAGTTTCGTTTTGCTCCTGAATTTTCAAATCATATATTTTTTGCTAATGGAAATCACGTAGATAAACATCTGATTGCAGATAGAGATTATTATGTTCGCTTTATAATAAGCAGACAAAGTAAGTATGGTGAAGATTCACAACATACGTATGTGGTTTTTATTGCAACTTACCGTTGTGACGATGATAAATATATTGATAGCAGGAAGATACTTGAGCTTACTTCTGAGGATTTCGTTCCGGAAAAAAGCCAAACGAAATTTTATTCGGTTTTATATTTGAAGAAATCCCGGATAGAGGTGATGACCTGGACCTTATTTTCTGATGATGTCCCTATTGAAACTGTGATTGCTGACAATGGATAATTCGAAGAGTTCCCCGATATTTCTTTCCGGGAAGATACGATTGCCGTAGAAGGTTCTATGAATCCGTCACTTTACGGAAAATTTGCTCCGGATGAAGTATGGACATTATTATCTTTTGATGACAATTCTTTTGCTACTGAGTATACTACAGAAAACTTATCTCAGGATCATCTTGGGGAGGTTACTACCTTATTGTTATTGCCGGCCGGACAAACTGATTTTCATTTTGATGTAGCATTTAAAGGTCGTTTCCCGGAAAATCATTTTGAAAAAATAGAATTTGATCCTCCTGTTTACGACGAGGAAGCGCGGGAAATTATTTCTTATCTTTTATCAGGAATGCCTGAAGAGTTGAAAGATCGTTTTAGCGGGTTTAACAGATCTGTTGATAAAATAATAAAGTATAGTTGTAGTGAGCAGGATTATTGGTTTGCTGAAATTATTTTTAAATATGATGAGAGCATTCAGCGGACAATGCTGGTGGGTATGGGACCTGATAAAAAACTGATAGTTCTGGGAGACATCTGTATTTATAAATATCAGTTATTTCGCAAAGGAGATTCGGTTTTATTATATACATTATCTATATCATGTGGTGAAGGTGCTTATAGTACTACAAATATATGGGAATTGAATGGTGGATTTACAGAATTGTCTTCAATTTTTGTACAGGGTGATTAAACATACATGTATTAATAAACAGACCTTGTTTCCGGATTGATCAGAAAACAAGGTCTTGTTCTATTGGGTAAATAAACTTTTTTAATGATGAAGATCTTCTACTTCCTCATTTGTAAGAATGATGTTTCTAACCACGTATGTTTCATTACCGGCTTTATCTGTGCAGTATACTAACATATGATAGTTGCCTGGTATTGTTTTTTCCGGTATCGTAATATCATGTTGATGTATGTATGCATTTTTCTGTCCTTCCAGACTCCATGTACCGAAGTATTCGAAAGCAGTACTTTTTTCTGTATCGCTTTTTGAACCGTGTCCATGATTATCGAAATTATCGTGAATGGCAATTTTGTAAGAGCCCAACATACTATTATCCGAAAAATTAGCTTCGAAGTGTATAGCCTTACCAATCTGAAGATGTGCACCTTCTGCCGGAGCAAGTAATTCTATTTCCGGAGCAGAGGTGTCGTTACTTTCGTCGTCTTTATCGCAGGCGGATAGAAAGAACGTTGCTAAAACAAATGATAGGATATAAAATAAGAAATTGTTTGTTTTCATCTTTTTAATGTTTTAAAATGGAACTTTGATAAATATGCGGAAGTTTTGTCCCGGTTCGGGAATCTCTATCTTCCTGTAAAAACTTAAATGGTTGTAATATTCTTTATTGAGTAAATTACGGATCGAGAAAACTACTTCAAAGCCCTTCTTTCCGATAGGAACATGAGTTCCGAGATCTACATGCAGCAGGGTGGCTCCTGGTGTAACTTCCTCGTTACGTGATACCCGGTTCTGGGTAGCAATGTTCCGGACTTCTAAAGACATATGTCCGTACCGGTTTTCCCAATGAAGGGTGTTACTCATTGTTGCCGGAGGTGAGAAAGATAACGGTGTATTTTCATCCCGGTTGTATGTATAGACGTAATCTCCTCTGAACGAATAGGTAAAATACCGGAGGAAACTTACATCCAGACTTGCTTCTGCTCCCATGAATACAACTTTGGCTCCCGTATACCGGTATACCTGTCCGGAGTGAGGCAGGATAGACCATTCGCCTGTTGGTTTCAGATAGATGTAGTTGTTATACCAGTTTGCAAAAGGAGAGGCAGAAAAGTGAATCCCGTTCTTCTCGTATTCATATGAGAAATCCATTTGCCAGCCTTGTTCCGAGTTGAGAGAAGCATCTCCCTGTTCATGGCGGAATGTACCGTGGTGCATTCCGTTTGATGCCAGTTCATTTGCTCCCGGCAACCGGAAACTGCGTCCTCCGTTCAACTTAATTATATTACCCTGAACCGGTGTCCATACTACCCCAAGAGATAAGGAATAATCACCAAACGAACGATCCACATCGTAGCTACGCCAACGGTAGTCTTATATCATATCCGCTTGTACGCCCATCTGTTGTAACCAGTTTTGCAGATGTATATCCTGATAGGATTCAATGGTTACTTTTCCGTAATCAAATCTGGCTCCTCCGCTAACACACAGGTTAGGAGTAGCCCTAAACATTGTTAGCCACATGACTCCCGTTGTAAAACGTCTGTATTCCGGTAGCAGAAACGAGTAACCGTCTATCCGGTTTTGTTGGTATTGGGTATCCCAACCGGCGGAATGTTCCCATTTGCCGGATGCATGCCATTTCATTTTTGCGGCAGCACTATAAGTGTTCAGGTAAAAACCCAATTCTTTATCCGGATCTTTTGTGGGCGGTTCCTGGGTGCCGTAATGGGTATGAAACAGGCTCCATTCCTGACGGCGGTTATTCTGGAAACCAATATCCAGTGAAGCTATGACATTCTCCCACATATATTGTTGATGGGTCATTATTTTGAAATGGTTCACCTGGCTGTACGGAAGTTCTATATTCCGGTGGTTACCATCATCTTCTATTGTTGCAGCATCCGGTACACCATGTGCGCCAGGAAAGAAACCGTTTTTCTGGTAAGCATTACTAACCGTATAATTGGAAGAATATTGCCGGCGGCGGTACTCAGTAAAGAAAGAAATATTGCGTTCGTACCCGGCCGTATTTTTTAGTCTCCTGTTATGTACGGGTAAACGTTGTGTCAGGTATACCACCGTATCGGTTGGTATCCGGTAATCGCCGTAATGTTGTTCGGAAAAACGAATTTTAAAGTACCAGTTATTCTGTTTGATACCTCCCATGATAGATATACCCAAATTTCCATTTACTGATTTACCCAGCAAAAGAACTTCTCCGAATACCTGATTCCCGACCGGAGCCGGCAGAGGTAGAATTTCAATAACTCCTCCCATTGCATCACTGCCATATAATAGGGAAGAAGGCCCTTTTCTTACAATGATTCTTTCTGCGTTAAAGGCGTCAATTTCGAGTCCATGGTCGGCACCCCATTGCTGGCCTTCCTGCTTAATTCCGTTTTCCGTAACGGTAATACGGTTGAATCCCATTCCACGGATCATCGGTTTGGAGAATCCCGAGCCGATATCCATTGAACGAACTCCCGGTATATGTTCCAGGGTTTGCATCAGATTTCCGGAAAAATGTCTTTGTAAAAACTCTTTCCCGATCAGTTCAACCTGCAGCGGCGAATTCAGTACTGCAGGTTTGGCAGGAGAATCGTTTATAACAATATCCTGCAACTCAACAACTTTTATCGAATCGGCTGTTTGAGCAGTTACAGAGAGTGCAAACCATACCGATAACATATACAGACATATTCTGATATGCATAGTATGATAATTTCTGAATAAATGAAATTAATAGTAATTCGCTTTAGTAAGATGTTAAGCGAAACAGGGGGGGACCTCGTCTATAAAAGGAAAAAGAAAGTTGATGATATCCTTTTTCTATGTATGTGGATTGGTTGGAAATAATTGTAAAACAAACGGTAACAAAACATGTCTCTTCAGGAGGAGTGAATGGAAAGAATGCGAAACTACACAACTGGCATTCACGGCAATCATGGTAGGGACGTTCATGCTCAGGATTCTCTTCTGTTTCGGAATGGGTACATTCATGTACATGCACTGTTTTCCCTATATACGGGAAAATAAGCATAGCTATGAATAGCCAGGCTATGGACAGTTTATATACATTGATTTTTCTCATTCAGTAGTTTTTAACAGTGTAAAGGTAAAAAATCTTTTTTCTGTTCAGCAAATAACTTTACAAACTTTAAAGAAATACTCCCGCTATCTCACGATAACAGGAGTACACTTAAAAATTCCGCTTTAAATAAGATATTATAAACAATAAGTCTGGAATTTTTTAGCTAAAATAGCATGCTTTACTTATAACAAAACTATTAAAAGCATACTTTTTTATTCATTCGCTTTATTTATTGACTTATGCCAATTTAAATAGGCCGGTTGTTACCAGGTAAGGTATTTTTCCCAGGTAATATTCCTGAAATCAGGGATTACTTCGTGAACTTTATCCTGTAAAGTTTCTGCCGGATTGGTGGTACTTAAACCAATTACACGCATCCCGGCATCTGTTCCGGACTGAATCCCGGCAAATGAATCTTCGAAAACCAGACATTCCTGCGGTGTTACCTGCAGGTCGGATGCTGCCAGCAGATAACACATGGGTGCCGGTTTTCCTTTAGTGATCCGGTCGGCAGTCACAACTGTATCGAAAAGTTTTCCAATTTGCAAATCACGAAAAGCTCTTTCAACCTTTAAAGTATCCGAGCTGGTTACCAAACCTGTTTTTACACCCTGGTCTTTTAGCAGTTTCAGGAATTCAATAGATCCCGGCATAGGAGGCAGGGGCATTGTAGCTTCATATTGAGCCGCTTCATTGAAAATTTTTTCCTGCTCTTCCGGTGTACGGTCCGAGAAATACTTTATTATTATATCCGGCAAAGTTGTTCCTTTTATAACATATGCAAAATTGTCAATACCAGTGTTATAGCGTACACCTGCCTCGTTCCAGAAAATATCGTAAATAGGTTCGGTGTCTACTATTACACCATCAAAATCAAAAAGAGCTGTTTTCATTTTATGAATTATTTTTACCGTACAAAGATATCTGAAAAAAGGGAGATTTTTTTTGATTCATATTTTATTTATATATTTGTGCTCGCACACATAGCTTATTTAATCTTTAAATATCAATTAAAAGTATTTCAAACATGAAGAAACTTATTACAAGTGTAATTATTGGGGCAGCCGTATTAACTGCCTGCGGAGGAGGTAGTTCTCAATCAACTAATCCTGCAGAGGATGCATCTGTGAAAGCAACTAACGTATTGATCAATGAATTGTCGGCACAGGAAAAAGCAGATGGCTGGGTGTTATTGTTTGATGGTAAAACATCTAACGGATGGCGTGGTGCCCATAAAGATGCATTTCCGGAACATGGATGGAAAATCGAAAATGGTGAACTGATTGTATTGGCTTCTGATGGCAGCGAATCTACCAATGGTGGAGATATTGTTTCGGATGGAAAATATTCAGCTTTCGAACTGAGTGTTGACTTTAAAATTACAAAGGGGGCCAACAGTGGTATCAAATACTTTGTAACGGAAGAAGAAAAACAAAAAGGTTCGGCTTATGGTCTGGAGTTCCAGATTCTGGACGACGAAGTGCATCCGGATGCAAAATTGTATACTACATTCCCGGATAGTCGTAAACTGGCTGGTCTGTATGACCTGAAAAAGAGTGAAAATGTTAAATTCAATGGAGTAGGTGAGTGGAATACTGCTGTAATAAAAGTATTTCCTAATAACCATGTAGAACACTGGTTGAATGGTGTTAAAGTATTAGAATACGAACGTGGCAGCGATGAATTCCGTGAATTGGTAAAAGGAAGTAAATATGCTCATCCTTCTTATAACGAAGCAGGTCCTTTCGGAGAAGTTCCTGCCGGCCGTATCCTCTTACAGGATCATGGTGATGAGGTTGCTTTCCGAAACATCAAAATCCGCGAACTGAATTAATTTATTTATAAAATAGCTTTTTAAGGCACGGATTACGTGGATTATACGGTTTTGAATAGATAAATAAAACCGTGTAATCTGTGAAATCCGTGCCTTAAAACTTTCTACTTTGTCCGTTTGTTCTGAATGAAAACTAAATTCATTCAAATATGTACAGATATAGAGCGCATCCCTGGCACGGGATTGATTTAGGTCCAAATGTACCGCAGGAAGTCCGGACATTTATTGAGATTGTACCAACCGATACTGTGAAATATGAAGTTGATAAAATTTCAGGTTATTTATCTATAGACCGTCCTCAGAAGTATTCCAACATAGTTCCTGCCCTGTATGGATTTTTACCACGTACCTATTGTGGAACTCATGTGGCGGAATTAACCAATATAGCAACCAATAGAACTGATATTGAAGGAGATAAAGACCCGCTGGATATTTGTGTATTGACCGAAAAGGATGTTACGCATGGCGATATTATTGTAAAAACCCGTCCGATAGGTGGTTTACGTCTGTTGGATCATAATCAGGCTGATGATAAGATTATTGCGGTTTTACTGGATGATGTGATCTATAGCCATTACCGGGATATAAAAGAACTTCCGGATAAAGTGGTGGCACGCCTAGTTCATTATTTTACGACTTATAAAGATCTGCCTACGGATAAAACTCAACGGATGCAGTTGATTGATATTTATGGTGCGGAAATTGCCTATGATGTTATTGATCGTTCTATTAAAGATTATGAGACAGAAGTAGAGCACCTGATCCATGAGGATTGATCAGGCAACTACAATACTATCGATCAGCAGATTCAACGTAAAAATCAGAAATATCGTAGAGTAAAGTATTTTTATATTTATTTTCTTTGACATCTGGTAAAATACTGTTCCTAATGCCACCAGGTTAATAAGAACGATCAGGAATATCATTATTCCGGCTGAAGTAATATTAGCCTGTATATTTTCTATTAGCAGGTGGGCTTCGGAACTCAATGAAAATCCGGCAAATATATCCCCGGTATTTAATACACCAATATAAATCAGGCCAATAGTAACCAGAGTCAATATAATAACAATACTCAGAAATCCGGCAAATACACGGGTTACTTTGGTCCGGTATTCAGTTAGGTAGATTACATACTGTGCCAGAAATATTGCCAGAAAAGGGTAAGCGGACATCAGATACATTCCTTTTTTATCAAAGAAGATAAATAAAACCAGAATAGATACGGCTGTAATCAGGCTAAATAGCTTGATCTTTTCCATCGAAAAGATTGTGTTTTGGCTCTTCTTAAGAATTTCTTTAAAAGAGTGTGCCGGTATTTTCCATGACATACCGAACAGGGAAAATATAAAAAAGAGTGTCCAGGGGAGAAATCCAATGAGAAGAGTCACTATTCCCATAACCGGATTGTCTGTTTCGAAAAAGTTTCCAAAACTAACTCCGGGTATTGAATCAAGGAAATTACTACCTCCCTGTTGCCAGGCTGCTATGTACCAGATAAGAGGTAAGAACAGCGAAGATATGCCAACATACACCAACGAACGGATAATCTCTACAATTGTATATTTGTTTAACACAAATAGATAGACTAAAAATATGATCAATGGCAATAACAGGCATATCGGTCCCCGTGTAAGAATCGCACAACCCAATAATATAGGGATTTGAACAGGTAATCCTTTTAGTTCGAGTTTATTTTCCCAGCGATACATCTGGAATAAACCGATTACCATAAAGGCCGTTAATAACATATCCGGTTGTGTATGCAGGGATGCCAGGTGTATTTTCAGAGAGGTAACCAATAATAATGTCGCAATAAAGGCTTCCTGAAACTTGATACGTTCACCAAAAAAGAAAAGTACAAATCCCATTAATATAATGTAAGCCAATGCGGAAGGCAGTTGAGAAGTAAACTCTGATACATATCCCTGTGGATAAGAGAAAAGAGCTATGAGCCAATGGGACATGGGGGGCTGATAGACCGGTTCGCCTTGCTGTACTTCCGGTAATACCCAGTTCCCGTTTTCCAGAATAGCTGTGGCAACACAGGCTTCGCGCGGTTCACCGATTGTTGTAAATTCGCTGAATAACATCCATGGTAATAAGGATATTATGCAGAGAACAACAACCATTGTTACCGGTTTCTGCAAATATAGATATTGTAATGCCTGTGTTCTCATATTTTTATAAGATGATATATGTCGTTACAAAATAACGTTATTTTTATTGATTACACGAATGTTCATTTAAATTTTTATTCCAATTACTTTCCTGAGTGCTTCCCGGATTGTAATAGCATCCTGTCCGTTTTCTCTTAAAATAGACAGAACCAGATTTAAATAACTTTCTTTGTTGTTGATCCCTAATAAATTGCACAACCGGCTTTGTGGTAATACCCCTTTCTGGTTATATACTCTTAGTACAGACGGGTAATCACTTTGCTCTACATACGAGGTAAAGGAATCTTTTATTTTCGTGTAAATCTCATCAACATGTACTGTTTCCTGGATACCATTTACATGCTCTGTTAATTCTTCAACACTGGTTATTTTACGGTTTACCGCTCTCTCCAGTTTTTTTGGCCACCTGATGCCTGGCATGTAAAATAACCTGTGCTTCCAGATCTTTTTCAAAGAGTTGTAGCACATTCTTTTTTACCTGTTCGTAAATCGTGCCCGGCTCTTTCATCAGGCGGCTTGCTACAACTTTTATAACAGGTTCCAATAAAAGTAAGTTCTCAACCTCTGCCACATCCGGTACATAGATGTGTTGATCCCGCAGATATTTTATTTCGCCTTCCGTACGTCGATCCCGGTCTACAATGCCTTTTGAATCCAGTGTATGGAAATCTTTTAGCTGTCTGAATGCTTTTGTGGATTCAATTACTTTTTGGCATCCTCCCATGGGTTTTACCAGATAATCCGGAAAGAGTAGTGGATACAGGCGGTTATCGATACTGTTTGAGTCGTTCCCTTCTATAAAAAGGATTGGTTTCCGGCTTCCCAGAATATCAATATATAATTCTTCCGGGAAATTCTCCCGGGTATTAATGATCTCATAATCCCATAGTTGGGTATCCGCATTGCAGGAACGTATCCAGATACACTGGCTTTCCTGGCGGGTAGTAACAAACGAAATATCATGTGTCAGGTATACGAATGTACAATCCGGCCGTAGGCTTTCTATCTCGTTCCATAAACTGTTTTTTATGGATTCGTGAAGTAACACTTCGGGGGCTTCTATGATCAGCATAGCCTGTTCAGGTGCACATAGTGCAGCTCCGGCCAGATAAAAAACAATTTTTTCGCCATCGCTCATGCGGTCTGCCGTATAGGCTTTTCCTTCAGAGGTAGAAGAAATTAGTTCAAAAAAACCTGATTTGCGAAGAAACCTGTTTTTGCGGAAATATCTTTTCCCAGATTTCCTGAATAATATCGATTTTTGTAACAGGTGGAATTAGTCCGGGAGACATTTTGGATTGTTCCTTGTATTCAACAGCTGCCTCAAATTCTTCTTTTTGCAGACGAATAACCAGTTTTTCATATTCGGAAAGCCGGAGAGGAGCAGGCGGCGATAAAAGATCTTCGGGGTTATTCCGGATGAATAAACTTCTGAAACCACATATCTGTATGGCTTTTTCGCCATAGCGGTTTAACAAATGCTTGCCGAATGAACTTTTACCGGCGCCATTAGCACCGATAACTACCAGAATCCGGGTAGATAAAGTTTCTTCTCCGGATGACTGTAGTCTGGGTGGAAGGATAATTTCCATAAAGGTTATTTTTTCTCTATCTTCAAAGATAGGAAAAAGAACAGATCAATCAAAAAAATCGACTTTCCCGGTGTGCATATTATAAACAGCACCAACGATCATAATCTCTCCGTTATCTTCCATTTCTTTCAAAATAGGGCTTTTATCTCTTATTTCCTGAACTGCCAGTTCAATATTGTGGTGGCATACAGCTTCTACAAAATCCGGGTTGGATGATGTCGTTTCGCCCTGGAAATTATTTCCGGCTACTTCAACAGCAGGGCGGATTTTAGCCAGCAATGTTGTAATGTTACCTAACTTAACATCGTCGATTGCCGACTTTATGGCTCCGCAGTATTCATGCCCCAATACTACAACAACCTTCGAACCTGATACTTTACAGGCATACTCAAGACTGCCCAGAATATCCGGATTGACAATATTTCCTGCTACCCGTGCCACAAATATATCACCGATACCCCTGTGGAATACATCTTCTACCGGTACCCGCGAGTCGAGACACGAAAGAATAACGGCTTTGGGATATTGACCCATTGCTGCATCCCGTGCACGTTCCGAATTATTACGTACTGTTAAATGATCATTAATAAAATCTTCATTTCCTTCTTTAAGGATATTAATTACATCTATCGGTGTTAAGCTGGCCTGTTCTTCTGCGGTCAGAACCTTATTAACCAGAATTTCATCTTTAGGAATTTGCTCCATGTTGGTGGTGTCGTTTGTGTTGTTTTGGTGTTGAGTACAGGCATTGTTAATGATAAGTAATAATAGAAGCACTAAGTTTAAATTTACTTTTCTCATAATTGTTTTCTTGTTTTTAATGTTAAACACTTCCGGATTATACACAGTTTATTTAATAAAAACAAAAATAATCTTTCTTTTTCAAAACACTTCATTTTCAGTTTGTATTTTTGTTGGTAATATATGAAATGGCTAAAGAAAATAGGGCGGTGGATCAGGAATTTAATTCTTATTTTTTTGACCGGTAGTCTTTTGGGTGTATTGGTATACAAATACCTCCCGGTCTATATTACTCCCTTAATGGTAATCCGTTTGATAGAACAGAAACGGGCCGGTAAACCAACTAAAATGGAATACCAATGGGTTCCCATCTCTTTGATTTCTTCTTCCTTACCACAGGCTGTAGTGGCTTCGGAAGATAATCTGTTCCCGGAGCATACTGGTTTCGATATGGATCAGATTAAGAAAGCACGGGAAGAAGCAGAAAAAGGATTACGTGTACGGGGAGCCAGTACCATTTCCCAGCAAACAGCCAAAAATGTATTTCTTTGGCCGGGTAAGTCTTATATACGTAAAGGACTGGAAGCCTGGTTTACTGTGCTGATAGAATGGATATGGGGGAAAGAGAGAATTATGGAAGTGTACCTTAATTCCATAGAGATGGGAGATGGTATTTATGGAGCACAGGCTGCAGCACAGGTTTATTTTAAGAAAGAGGCTAAAGATTTAACTGTGCGGGAATCCGCATTAATTGCTGTTATACTACCTAACCCTTTTAGATATAATATAGCGGAACCAACTCCCTATATTATAAAACGACACATGCAGATCGTATCATTGATGGGAAAAATAGGACCGGTAAATATGGGATATGGAGTTGAAAAAAGAAAAATAATAAATGAAAGCACCCTTAATAATCTATAAAGACTTAGGAAATATCTCTTACGAGGAAGGATTAAATATACAAACCGGCTATTTCGAGGCGCTTTTGAAGGCAAAGCAAACCAACCGGGAAATACCGAATTACCTTCTTTTCTGTGAACATAATCCTGTTCTAACTATCGGAAAAAGCGGTAAAATAGCTAATTTATTAATCTCTAAAGAACAGCTTGAAGCAAAAGGTGTTCAGTTATTTGAAGTTGGCAGGGGAGGAGATATCACGTACCATGGCCCGGGACAGATTACCGGTTATCCGATATTGGACCTGGAGCAATGGAAGATAGGATTAAAACAATACATCTATTTATTGGAGGAAGTAGTTATCCGCTTTCTTGCTCTTTATCAAATCAGGGCTGAACGTCTTTCTTCCGCTACCGGTGTATGGCTTGATGCCGGTGATTCCCGGAAAGCACGGAAAATATGTGCTATAGGAGTCAGAAGCAGCCGTTTTGTAACCATGCACGGGTTTGCATTAAACATTTGTACGGATCTTACCTATTTTAATCTGATTAATCCCTGTGGCTTTATTGATAAAGGAGTAACTTCACTGGAAAAAGAACTGGGCTATAAACCTGATATGAATCTTGCCAAACAACAATTATCCCAACAGTTTTTAGATATGTTTTATTCCCGGATATAAATAATAATCACTATTTTTTCTCAAAATAGTTGTAAATATAAAAGAAAGATTTAACTTTGCTTTCCAAAGTACTTTTGTGTATATATTTTAGTCTTTATGAATAAACAGTTAGAAGATATTAAATTGATCCGGGAGATGATGGAACGTTCCTCAAAGTTCGTTTCTTTAAGTGGGCTTTCCGGGATTATTGCAGGTCTTATTGCATTAAGCGGAACGGGACTGGCTCTATATATGTTTTCTCATCCTGAAACGTTTGATATTTTTCGTTGTGAAAACCGGGAGTACCTGATCAAAGGATATGCAAGGGCAGAGGTAATGGCTATGTTTACTATTGGGTGCATAATGCTTGTTGTATGCCTTTTAATAGGAGTTTGTTTCTCTTACCGGAAGTCGCGCTTGCTGAATCAGACATTTATCAACAAAACCTCTTTACGGGTGTTATACCATATGGCAATACCATTGGCAACAGGCGGAATTGTAACGCTTTTGCTGGTTCCCAATATTCTCCTTGCACTTGCCATGACATTAATATTTTATGGTCTGGCGCTCTTTAATGTGTCTAAATTTACCTATGATGAAATCCATTATCTGGGTTTGACCGAAATTATATTAGGAGTAGTTAGCTTAAGTGTTACTATGCTGGTAAATCCGGATATAAAAATTGCTTTGATCTTCTGGGGAATTGGTTTTGGTATTTGCCATATCATATATGGTACCACCATGTATATTAAATATGATAGGAATAAGTAATGGCTAATATAATAGCGAAATTAAATAAAGCATTCGAAAGCCGGGTGAGGTTAGGCATTATGTCTATCCTTTCCGTCAATGAAACGGCTGACTTCAATACGATGAAGCAGCTAATGGAGTTGACAGACGGTAATCTGGCCAGTCATTTAAAGGCGCTTGAAGGATTGGAATATATCCAATCTATCAAACAATTCATTGGCCGTAAACCCAATACGCAATACCGGATTACAGAAGAGGGACGCAAACAGTTTAAATCCCATTTGGATGCTCTGGAACAGTTGATTAAATAATTTTTTTACCTATTTGCTTTGAAAAACAAAGTTCTTTTAATTATATTAAAGTTATGAAGATTATGATTAATAACAAAGAAAAATTTCATCAGACACTTACAGCTAAGGTCTTTTTTATCATCTTTTTAACCGTTGGATTGTTTATTCCCAGCTGTATGGTAAAGGATTTGATCCATGAAAGACAACAGAGAAGTGTGCAGACAATCAGTTTCATAAATTCCAAATGGAGCGGGGAACAGACATTGTCCGGAGTAATCTTATCAGTACCTTATATGGAGCGTAAAAACTTCAGAAGAGAAGAAGGAGTATTAAATTTACACCGGAAGAGGTAAAGATAAATGTTAAGTTATATCCTGAAGAGAGACATTATGGAATATATAAAACAATTCTTTATAAAAGTGATGTAGAGATAGATGGGTATTTTGCTATTCCCGGGGAGCACGAGGAGGAAGAAATAGAATATTTCCTGAAAAATAGTTCAATACTGTTGGGTATTTCTGATTTTAAGGGAATTGCAACCAATGTGGTATTCCAGGTAAACGATACCTCTTATGTGGGCGAACCTCTTCAATCTGATCCTGTATTAGGTCCGGTGATGGGAGTAAAATTAAGGGATTTGAAAATAGATCAAGGAACCGGGCGAATTGCTTTTAAAGGTAATTTCCAATTGAGGGGAAGTAGTGGTATGAATTTCTCGCCATTAGGAAAAAATAGTGTGGTAAAAATAGAAGGCAATTGGCAGAATCCCGGTTTTACAGGTGAGTTTGCTCCTGATTATGTAATTAATAAAGACGGGTTCGCCGCTACATGGAATATCATGAGTTTCAACCGTTCGCTACCAGCCCGTTGGAGTGGTACATCCCAGGTCAATATAGATAAGGGAGGTTTCGGAGTAAATCTGATTAGTCCGGTAGACCACTACCAGCAAAATATGCGTTCGGCCAAATACTCACTCATGTTTATTGTACTTACATTTATTGTCTTTTTCTTTATTGAAGTGTTGGGGCATAAACGTATTCATATTGTGCAGTATGCACTTGTGGGAGCCGCACTTATTCTCTTCTATACGTTGCTGCTATCTATTTCGGAACAACTTAATTTTGGAGTTGCTTATTTAATATCCAGTGTAGCTACTATCCTGTTGATCGTATTATATGCATACGGTATTTTTAAGAATAAAGTGCAAACCCTTATCCTGGGAGGTTTATTAGCCGGTTTATACGCATTCCTGTATGTTACACTGCAACTTGAAGAGATTGCGTTGTTGGTAGGAAGTATCGGTCTCTTTATTATTCTGGCTGTTATTATGTACTTCTCGCGCCGTATAAATTGGGATCAAAACCGGCCATTGCCTGATAAATAACCACTTACTTTTTTACTCTGATTTTGCATCTTTTTCTGCGGGGAATTTTGTTACTTTGTCTGTATGAATGAGGGCATACTGACAAAATTGAAAATCCTCGCAGAATCAGCGAAATACGATGTTTCCTGTTCCTCCAGCGGAACTTCAAGGAAGAGCCGTGCCGGAGGAATTGGCAATGCAAGCGGATGGGGGATTTGTCATAGTTTTACAGAAGATGGACGTTGTGTCTCGCTGCTAAAAATTATGATGACTAATTATTGTATGTTTGATTGTGCTTATTGCATAAACCGCCGTAGCAATGATATTCCGCGTGCAACCTTATCTGTTCAGGAATTGATTGACCTGACGATTGAGTTTTATAAGCGGAATTATATAGAAGGTCTTTTCCTAAGTTCAGGAGTAATAAACAATGCCGATTATACGATGGAACGTATGGTTAAGATTATCAAAGAACTCCGTACGGTACACCGGTATAATGGCTACATTCATATGAAAAGCATACCCGGAGCAAGCCGTGAGCTGGTAGCCCGGGCCGGATTGTATGCAGACCGTTTAAGTGTAAATGTAGAAATTGCCAAAGAAGATAATTTGAAACTGCTGGCTCCCGAAAAAGATCACCAGAGTGTATATAAGCCAATGCATTATATAGGGCAGGGTGTACTGGAAAGCCGCGAAGAACGCCGGAAGTTCAGGCATGCACCCCGTTTTGCTCCTGCCGGGCAGAGTACTCAACTGATTGTAGGGGCTACCAACGAGAGCGATAAGGATATTCTATATCTTAGCAATAATCTCTATCAGCGGCCCAGCATGAAGCGGGTATATTATTCAGGCTTTATTCCGGTGAATACTTATGATAGCCGCTTACCGGCATTGAAGCAAGCGCCGTTGGTACGGGAAAACCGGTTATATCAGGCGGATTGGTTGTTGCGTTTTTATGGTTTCCGGGTAGATGAAATAGTCGACGAAGCTTATCCCGATCTCGATCTTGAAGTTGATCCTAAACTTTCCTGGGCTTTGCGGCATCCCGAACAGTTTCCTGTGGATCTTAATACGGCCGATTATTCGTTGATTCTGCGTGTACCGGGTATTGGAGTGAAATCGGCTAAATTGATTGTTGCTACCAGCCGCCACGGACGTATTACTGCTGCTACATTAAAAAAGATTGGTGTAGTGCTGAAAAAGGCGCAGTATTTTATTACCTGCAATGAACTGCCAATGTTCACTATTAATGAGGCCCGGCCTGAATATGTGCGTCAGGTACTCACCCAGAAAAAAGGTAATAAAAAAGAGGCAGATAAAAACCAGTTATCCATTCTATTCCCGTAATAAAATGATTGTATTTCAATATGATAAAACATTTGAAGGATTACTTACAGCCGTTTTTGATGCATATAACCGGCGTACATTTCCGGAACAGTTGATCATAGAGGGTGAGCCGGAGCCTCTTTTTACTGCAGACCTCCATAAAGTAATCACTGATACGGATAAATCGAACCGGGTATGGGCCGGGATACAGAAAAAAGTATCTAAAACAACCTGTAATATGTTGATGTATGTCTGGCTATCGGAAGAAGCCGGTAGTGATATGCTGATATTCAGATATATCCGGAAAACATTTGATTCCCGCCTTTCCATCGAAACTAATTTTGCCGATGATGATGTCTTGGCTGTTAAGAATATAGCAAAGCGGGTAAGTCACGAACGGCATTATCTGATGATGTTTGTACGCTTCCAGAAAGCTGCTGATGATATATGGTTTGCCCCTGTAGCTCCACAATGTAATGCGCTGCCATTGGCTATCGAACATTTTAAAGACCGTTTTGCACAACAAAAATGGGTAATTTATGATACAAAACGCCATTATGGTTACTATTATGACTTACAAACAGTAGAAGAAATTACTTTAGATAATGATACCCATTTACTAAGTGGCAGGTTGGATGAGAATCTAATGGCTAAAGATGAAAAACTTTTTCAGGAATTATGGCAGGGATACTTCAAAGCTATGACTATTAAAGAACGAATAAATCCTCGCCTGCAAAGACAACACATGCCGCGTCGTTTCTGGAAATACCTCACAGAGAAACAATAAAAAAGAATCAGAGAATTTTAGCTGCATAGTTTCAAGTATCAAAATGATAATAAATAGCAAATTGTTAAATGAAGGGGTACGAGAAATCGTTATTTGGAACCACTCCGGATAGTCGCCGGGAATAATCGCCTGAGGTGAAATTCAGAAAATACAATCTGTTAGTAAAAAGGGCTGTATTCTATACAAAAGAATCCACTATTTGATTTCATGCAGATGATTCTATTTTTCTGTAAGGAGTAAGGTATTTTGTCTTATCAATTTATTAATCTTTAAAAGACAATCTTTTGAATCCAACCAGAGAAAAAAACAACTCATTTTTTACCGGAAAGCATAATTTTTTGAAGAAAATGAAGATTTTTCCTGATTCATCCGCATGATTTTCTGATTTTATTCGCATGAATCCGGAAAATCATCCGCATGAAAAAAGATAGTCATGTGGATGATTTTTGTCAAAATATGTAAGTAAGTATATAAG
>JAJQAZ010000156.1 GCA_021203545.1 Tannerellaceae bacterium
CTTATATTACGTCTCTTATCGAACAAATTCATTTATACAAAGAAGATAATGTATTATTTGTAGAACTCCCTAAAATAAAGACTATTGAACTTTTTATCCTGCTAAAACACTCATATAAAGCGGAAAATCTATTTTGTTTTTTTATCCGGTACTCACTGACGAATACCAGTTTATAGGACAGGTACTCTCTTTGTGTCAGGAAATTAATACTGTTGATGAACTTGCTAATCGTATGAATCTTTCATTATCTACTTTTAATAGAAAGTTTCAATCTTCTTTTAATATATCTCCTTATAAATGGATGATTAAAAAGAAAACAGAAAAAGTATATAATGCAATTATTGAATCTGAAAGTCCATTAAAACAAGTAGCTGATGAAGTCGGTTTCTCCTCCCTTTCACAAATGATCGATTATTGTAAAAAGCACATTGGTATGACTCCCGGAGAGATTCGCAAACAAAGAAAGTCTATTCCGGATATGAACTAAAAGGATGAAATTATGATCTTTTTGTTATTAATTAGTATGTAATTTTGTATTCATAATGGATATGGATAATTTCTGTCTTCTGTCACTTGTGAAGTGACAGTAAAAGAGTTAGGTTTATTTGTATAAGGGTAACAACAAGAGTTTTTTTCTAAAAACAAAAGTAATAAAAAGCTTCTGATTTCTATAAACGGATCTTATGAATTCTTTCTGATCTTTTTTTCTAACCTGTTGTATGTCCGGTTATAGCACGGGAAACTTTTGCTGCCGCCCGGTCTATCACCTCCTTCTCAAAATTGTCTAAATAAATATGCGTCGTACTGACCGACCGGTGTCCCAGCGACTCACTGATAACTACTATCGGGATATTTTCCCTTTTGGCAATCGTTGCCCACGAATGGCGTGCCATGTGGGTGGTTAGTCCTCCGGAAATACCCAGCTTCCGGGCAATCCGTTGAAGACGCATGTTCTGAAGCCGCAACGCACCGCTATACGAAAGATAAGAAGAATGAGCAGATGGATTTATCAACGGGAATAAATAAGGAGAATGCTCCGTACGTTCAATAAACCCTCCCAAAATCTTTTTCATCACCTCATTTACTTTTGCCTGCAAAGGGATACCGGTTTTATGCCGTTTGTAAAACAAAACGCCCTTCTTCAGATCCTCTTTTTTGAGATGTGCCAGGTCCACAAACGAGATACCCCGTCCGTGGAAAGAAAACAAAAATAGCGAAAGAGCCTCCTGCTCATCTGTATTCAGCATCTCCGGATCACTCAACAGATTCTCTAACCGCCGCAACTGATGCGGAGTAAGAGCCCGTTTTTGGGAAGGAGCTACACCGGTATACACCTCTTTGAAGAGATCTTTCCGTCCGGAAACAAGCCATCCACGAGTCACAGACTTGTTATAAACAGCCCGCAGGTTACGCATATAAAAAGAGATCGTATTCGGGCTACACCCTTTTTCCTTCAGGAACCGCTCAAATCCCAATACAAAAGCATGCGTAATATCACCCAGTGCAATATCCGCAATCTGCCCATACTGCAACAGCCTACTCAACATACTGCGATAAGCCCGTGCCGTCCGCTCCTGTCCTTTGTGTTTAAGCTCATCCGAAAGCGTTTCCACCACTTTACAAAGACCACTTTTAACACGCCGCATCTTAAAAACCGAAATAATCCGCGCGGCCTCACCCGGCCCGGAGTCGTCTGCCTCTGCCTTAATCTCCTCCAACAGTAGCCGGTCCTGTTCCAACCGCTTATTCACGTCCCGGAGAAACCCGGCCCGTTCCTTACCGGCAGCTTCCCAGAGAAGCCGCTGTCTACCACTATCCCATTCCGCCGGATACACCTTATAGGGCAGGGTCAGCGAAGCACACTTCCTGTGAGCAATCACCCTCACAAAAACACTCCCCGGCATACCACTCCGAACCGACGATCGAAAATGAAATTCAATTGATACCATAATTTCCCATATCTACACATTACATCCTGAAAGATATAACATTTTCATTCTGAAAAACCAAGACAAAAGAACGAATTTTGACACAAGAACAAAAGGATTCTATGCGCCACATAGAGGCGTGCTGTTCATAGCCCTGCGCGGAAGAGCAGGGAACGCCACCGTGGGTTATGACACACACCTTCTCTGCGGGCTGAAGGCCCAGCTGAAAAAAAGTCACATCGAATTACAACAATAAACTATTATAAAACATTGTTATCTTTGTAGTAAAGAATATAAATCTATAAAAAACAGTTCGAAAAGTCTAATAAGGATTTGATAAATAAATCTTATTTTTGTTTCATAATAAACCAGAAAAATTATGAAGCGTCCGGAAATAATACAACAAATTTAGGAGAAAGTAAAAGCCATGCCAAAGAATGTGACTGTTATTCTCTATGGAAGTGAAGCCCGCGGGGATGCTCGTCCGGATAGCGATATAGATATTGTTGTTGTTGTAGATCAGGATCATTTAACACAGCAAGAACGACAAGAACTTATCTATCCCCTTTTTGATATCGAATTTGAAACCGGGATTTTAATCAATCCATCCATATACTTGAAAAAACAATGGGGTAAACTCGTTACTCCTTTTTATATAAACGTTATGAAAGAAGGAATTATCTTATGATGACAGATAACGATAGAAAAGAAATTGTAAGATTGCGTTTAGAGAATGCAAAGAAAACCTAAAAGAATCAAAATTGATGCTTGATAATGAATATTGGAATGCTTCTATCAACCGGATGTATTATGCTTGTTACTATGCTGTTTCTGCCTTGCTCGTTAATAACGGCATGAGGCCCATACACATGCAGGAGTACGCCAGATGTTCGGACTCCATTTTATAAGAACCGAAAAATTATCTCAAAAAACCGGCAAATATTACTCCGAACTCTTCAATGCAAGACATTCCGGAGATTATGATGATTTTGCATTCTTCGATAAAGAAACCGTAGAAAGATTTTATCCCCAGGCACAAGAACTTATCAAAAGCATAGAAGAATTAATAGAAAAATAAGAAATACAGCTAACAGGCTATATAACTTGTAGTTAAAATTACAAATATCATTATTTTGAACTGAACTTTCAGCCCGAATATAAATAACCGATCTAATCCCGGGGTGGCGTTCGCTTTGCTCACTCTGCCCCGGGCTGAATTTGATTGCCCACTTTGGGGCGACTATATAGAA
>JAJQAZ010000101.1 GCA_021203545.1 Tannerellaceae bacterium
TGTGTTCAACTTGCACTTGCAATTTTCGTATATATTTTATGCCATTAATTTTAATTACCCAAAATATATCACACATTCCAAGAATTGATACCACCAATCCCAAAATCGCAACTATTGCAAGAATATATATAATAAATTTCGTAATAGACACAGCACAATTCTCGCCCATATCACTTAATGATTTATGAGAAAAGTATAAATCAAATAATATACCTCCAACAAAAATCAACAATGATACAAAAAACATTTTCAAATCAGCAATGCCTGACATCAAAACAAAATACGATACTGTCAAAAAAACAGATTTAGCAAAATATGGCATTTCTCAATATCCTCCTCAAAAAGAAATACCAATAAAAAATTGCCTTGATTCACCAAGACAACCTAATCGCTACTGCCTCCGCAGGACTTACGAATGTTACAACACACCACCTGTTTCTTAGGCTATCTCACTTAATAACGCTTTTAATTATATCATCTTAGTGTATTCTATGCAAGCACTTTTCCATTGTTTCATATACTTTCTGTTTAACTTTTTCTCATTATATAACACTTTTTTCACAATTTCCACTATTTTCTTTAGATTTACGCAGAATCTTTCAAATTTCTTCCTGCATATTGTATCAGTCAACTGCAATTTATACAATATATAGTCAAAGGCACACCAGATATTTCTATCCGATATGCCTTATGTAATGATATGACCTATACAATCACAACCGAAGAATCAATCCCCCTTGCATCATATGTTCTTTGGTTTCCAATTTAAATTTTCATGCACTCTTCTCATGCGTTCCGCATCTTCAACTGCTTTCTGTTCATCTGCCTTGCGTTTGTTGTCAGCTTCTACTTTACCTTTGTATATATCAAGATACTTGTCGCGTACAGTAGAAATCTTATTCTGTCTCTCCTGCTCTCTGCGCTGTTTTTCTTCACGTTCAGCGATAAAGGCATTTTGTCTGTTAATCTCATCCAGCTTACCTTGTATAATCGCATTAGTCAGACGCTCGGCGGTTGCCATCATTGTATCGTCCTCTCTGTGGTTCACTGCATTGTCAATCAAGCCGCCATAGGTCTTTTCTTCATATTCCTTGTTCATAACGTTATCTAATAAATTTCCGTATTTTCCTGCCATAATTTTAAAATCCTCCTTGTATAATTAAATCCAGTTCATCATTCAATCTGTTTTGTAGCTCTATATCAGCCACGGACTGACTGTTGCAGCCCTCATTAATAGCGGCAAGTGCAGCAGTCGTATGTCTCTGATTGTGTTCCTTGTCATTTTCCAGTCTGTCATACAAATCTTTTACCCATTGCTCATAATTCATTGTTTTAATCCTCCTTAATATGGTTCTACTTCATAATCAATCAAAGTATCATAAACATTCACAGGAAGCCAGTCCATATATTTGTCTGCAAGCATCACAAGGTATGACTCCTTGTGTTTCTTATAATCTGCAAATGCTTCTTCCGGTGTGTCACGATACCTGAGTCTCAAAGGTTTGGTTATTTCCTTATTATCCCTTAATGCCTTGTCCATTGTAATCTCAGCATAATATTTCTGCCTGACTGTATCAAATCTGACTCCATACGGCAATTTGCTTTGACATTTCCAAGTTGTTTTAGCATTATAGTGTTTCTTGCTGTTTGACAATGTGACATTCAGCGTCCACGGGAGCCAGCATATTTTATCCGGTGCGTATTCTTTATTGCCTTTGCAAAGCAAATCCTTGTCAACAACCATCTGTTCACCATTGCAGTCGTAATATATGGATTCCAGATATTCAATGCAAAGTTCTGGATTATCTTCCCAAGCCTTATACATGGTAGCGTCCGCATATTGGGGGTAATATTCTTGTGTTGCTTTATCATGGGTGCGTTTATACATCATTCGGTATGCCGTGCTTGCCTTATCGTGGTCTTTGTAATAATAATCAATATATTCCTGCCTGTTGGCAAATGTACTGACTGTTTCCACCCCAATTGAAAGTTCGTGAAGCTCTGCCCCATCAATATAAACCAGATTTTTGTAATAATTGTTACTCTTATCTCCGTCCACGTGATATATAATGTCTTTTCCTTTTATCTTGAACAGAAAATGTTCTTCGACAAGATTCTTTATATATGTATCACATGGAATCCTGTTATGATCTATGTAGTAATTTGTCAGTGTAAGATGAACATTGCCAGTCTTATACATATAGAAATTATCATTACCTTTGAGGTTATTGACCACTCTCCCATGATTCGACACCCAGTAATTAAATGTATTATGCACCTGCACAAATATCTCATCCGGTGCATTCAGTTCTATGTTCGCTTTATTTGTATTTAATATTTCATTATAGTGTTTCATTTGTTTCTTTGTAAATCTCCTTATTTCTTAACATAAAAATAAGGCACTATGAATTATTCATAATGCCTTTGGTATATAGAGATGGGGAAAAGGGTAGGGCAATAACTTATAAATCTCTGTATTCGATTATCTGATTGAAATTTATTGTACAGAATTGCACAATACGATTTACTCCTGAACTCTGATACCGACTATTATTTACTTCCCATCGGTTATGAATTACCCATACAATTAACGGTGTATGTCTGCCGTATTATTCACCTACTGTTTTTTCCTCGCTAAGTTACCAATATAACTTTGCATACCAACAAAACTACCAACTTGTCTGTTTACACCGTCTTTTTCTGATACTGCATACATAGCAAGTTTATTTTTAGGCTTCTTTAATAATTTTACATAATAACCATATTGGGACGCTTTCTGTTTTAAAAGCATTGCACCTTTATTTCTTAATTTTAACAAATCCAATTCACAATACTTTAAATTATGGCTATTGACATATTTTCTTATTTTTTCAAAATCAACATATTCCATCTTATTTTTATCATCAGGAAACATACTTGTCCATACAGAATTAATATTGTAATCTGTTAATTCAGTTCTATCATTCATAGGTTTATTCTTTTCAATTATAAACTGTCTGGAAACAATGAGTAATTTTTCATTCACATTCTTTATATTCATTTTGCTTCATACACTCCTTCTATTCATTAATATAATTTTCCGTGATTATTTATTATGGTCGATTGTAAAATGAAGTTGAACACCTAAAAAATCCATAGCGATTGAA
>JAJQAZ010000121.1 GCA_021203545.1 Tannerellaceae bacterium
GAATATAATATAAATTTTTAAACTTCAAAACAAATTCGAAATGTTTTTGACTTGTTTCGAAACAAATTTGTATAAATGAATATGTTTTCGAAAGTTTACCGGGCAAAATATAACTTAATGTTTTGGTTTTAAATCTTTCTTTTTATCCCTGATAAATAAGATAGGTAAGTGGAGGTGCGGGATAAGTTAAAAAGCATCCTTTAAATAATATAATTTAGTATATTTGCAATAAAAATGACTGAAAATGGGCAATATAGCTAAAAGGCATGCATATATTCTGGAAGCATTGAAAAAAGACGGATATGTAAAAGTTCAGGAACTAAGTGAACAGCTGGGGGGTTTCTGAAGTTACTATTCGTAAAGATCTGAAACTTCTGGAAAGTAAAAAGATGCTTTATAGAAATCATGGGAGTGCCAGTAGTCTCTCTTCTATTATTTCAGATCGGCATATAGATATAAAGGAAAAGTTATTTACGGAAGAGAAGACCCGGATTGCGCAGGCTGCTAATAAATTACTTGAGCCGAATGATAAAATAATGATTGCATCCGGTACCACTTTACTCGCCTTTGCCAACGAAATAAGTCCTGACCAGCATATTACTGTTATTACCTCGTCGGTGAAGGTCTCTCTTAGCTTATGCTATAATCCATATATTGAAATTATACAACTGGGAGGTATGATGCGAAAAAACTCCGTATCAGTAATTGGGCATTATGCGGAAAATATCCTGGAAAGCCTGACATGTAACAAATTATTTCTGGGAGTAGACGGGCTTGACCTGGATTATGGTTTAACTACAAGTGATATGAGTGAAGCCCGTATCAACCAACAGATGATTGATGCTTCACAAAAGATCGTTATCATGACCGATTCTTCCAAGTTTGGAAAGAAAGGATTCTGCAAAATTTGCGATTTTGATAAAATTCATCAGATTATTACTGATACAAATGCTCCGGCCCATTTTGTACAAACGTTACGGGAACGCGGAATAGAGGTTACTCTGGTTTAATACACTTCCCGGTATGATAACGTATCAATCCTTCCATAGGAGATTGCGTAATATGACCGGTCTGTATCTGTAATGAAGCAGCCACTTCTTTTAATACTTCCCTGTAATGGTAGGCTACCGAACCGGTGAAGTGCACTATGGAGTCCTGGTAATCGTATTGCATCACATTCCGGGTAAAGAAACCGGTAAATGTTTTGTGTACCAATTCCCGTACGGAAGGGTCTGTGAGATGTTCCAGGATAAAAGGAGAGAATCCAGCCAGAAATCTGTTCGGATTCGGTTGCTTGTAAACCTTTTCCAATATCTGTGCCCGGGTTAACTGATAACTATCCAGAAATTCCTCTTTGATACCGGACGTTAATTGGTTTTTCAGACAAGCACCGATAAATAGTTTCCCTAATACGGCACCACTTCCTTCATCTCCCAGAATGTATCCCAACGGAGAAACGTTGCTAACAATCTCTTTGCCGTTGTAGTAACACGAATTCGACCCGGTGCCCAGAATACAGGCTATGCCGGGTGTTGTTCCGCATAATCCCCGGGCGGCTCCCCACAGATCGCTATACACTTCTACCTGATCGCAGTTTAAAGAATCATATAGTGCAAAACGTATACTATCATTTATCTCTGTATGTGTACAGCCGGCCCCGTAGAAATAGATACCTTCCGGTGTACGGCCTTTCAGTAAATCATAGATTTGTTCTTTAAGTAAAAGAGTAATCTCTTTGCGGTTCCGGAAATAAGGGTTAATTCCTTCTGTCTGGTGGCAACCTACTTCTATTCCTTCTTCAATGAACCGCCAATCTACCTTTGTAGAGCCTCCGTCAGCAATTATGATCATTATTCAGTTGTTTTATTCATATTCATTCTCGCCATTAACTCCCAGGTACGAAGGCGGTCTTTATACAAATTATTTGCATTTATTTTTACAATATTCAGCGAAGCATCCGAATTATCTTCCCAGCGACGGCAGTAATATAAAACCTCGTAAATACGTCCGATCCGGAAAGAACGGGAAAACCATAATCCCAAAGCATAATCTTCGCCATAACTGGTGTTGGGTACTTTACATTGCCGTAATAAAGGGGTGTAAAATGCCCGCGGGGCACCCAGGCCGTTTATTCGCAAAGCATTGTTATGTCCGTTTTCCGGAGTCCATTCGCGGTGGTCAATCACACCCGGTGGAATGGGGTTCAGCTCAAAATCCGTAAGCATATAACTGCCTACCAGCATAGCACATTGTTGTTGATAAAATCCGTCTACAATCTTTTGTAATGTATTTTCGTCCGAATAGATATCATCGCTGTCTAATTGAACTGCAAACTTACCACATGCCGGGTGGTGAATTCCCACATTCCAGCAACCTCCGATACCCAGTGACGGATTGTCCGGGATGATATGAACCAGGCGTTCATCGTTCCATTTACTTAGTATTTCGCTTGTACCGTCTGTTGAATAATTATCAATTACTATCACATTAAACGGGAAAGATGTTTTTTGTGAAAGAGCAGACTGTACAGCATCTTCAATGGTACGTATCCGGTTGCGGACAGGGATAATAACCGAAGTTTCGCAGGGAAATTCATCCGAATCCGCAAATTTCATTTCGCTGGTGCAGGGTGGTAAATATCCCCCACGGGCTTTTAAATAATCAGTGCATGCCTGTTCCATTTCAATCTGTACCTCCCGGTTCTTAGGGTCTACATAGGCAAACAGTTGTTCTTCCTGTGTTGGCAGGTTCTTTTCCCGGATAGTATAAAGATATTCATTGATATGAATAATAGAGCCTATAAGAGATAATTTCAGGCGTAAATCATAAATAGCAGCAAAGCTATAATCTGTTTCCATGAGGTTCACTGCCTGCCGGAATGCGTTTGCATCGTATAATAGTACAGAGCCGAAATTAAAATCATCACGTAAACTGCCGCTTTGGTAATCTATTAAAGGTACCGGAGTTTTCTCTGCTTTCTCTTCCCGGTAATGGTCACTATATATCAGTGCCGCTTTTGTTGCTGTAGCTATTCCGGTCATACGTTCAATTGAAAACAATCCAAACGTAATGGTTCCGGGTTGGATCTGTAAAAGTATATAATCACATGTTCCGTATCCGGCAATTTTTTTCAACGTTTCTGTAGTGGAAAGCGAGTCACAAATCAGTATATCCGCTCCCGCTATTTTATTTCCCGGTTGGGTGGAAGAGAGAAAACAGATATGCTGTATATTCCCTGATTCCCGGAGTTGTTTCACTATCAGGTTTGCTTCATAAACAGAGGAAAAAGGAAGAAAGCAATTTATTTTTAATTTCATCTTATTCGGATTTAATGCTTTGTTACAAATGTAAAGGTTCCGGTTTAGTTATTCAAACGATCCGGGCAAATAGAAATAGTTTATGGTAAAATCTTTTCCAGAATTAAACGATGCCGGCATTGTACACCGTTTTCGAAAATAGGTTCGGGGTAGTTGCGTACAAGATAATCACGATCCAGTTCTTTCAGGTCGAAGCCTTCCTGCTGGTAAAGCATCAAAGGGCCGGGTGCTGATGTACCGGTACATACTTTCAGATGGATAACTCCATTTTCCGGAGCCCACTGCTTCGAAACATATCTCATTAACTGGCGGGCGATTCCTTTCCGCTGCCATAGTTCATCCACGGCCAGATTCATAATTTCAGCACTGTCCGCTGTTTGTTTCTGAATAACCAGTACACCTACCACTGTTTCATCTGTCAGTGCAATCAGGCAATCGGATGTCCCTATATATTCTTCAACATATTCAATAGACGGATCTGCCAGTAAAAGAAGATTATAAGGATAGTTTGTTGTTCTCTTTATTTGGATATGCATATAACTTTGTTTTTCTAAAAAATCAAAGTTATAAAAAACAGTTTATATTTTTATATAGTCAAGGCAGCCATCTTCCTGACATCAGGAAAATGGTTGCCCCTATTCTTGTTGTTAAAAAATCTCCTAATCTATTTTTTTGTTATTTTTTATCAGTTTCTTCTCTTCAAGACTAAGTTTCCGTTGAATTTTCTTTACATCTTCTGCCGGTGGGAGATTTTCCGGAACAATTCCCCTATCTATTAACATAGATCGAACGGCTTCATTATTATCGATATGTTCATGTTCTATAGGAGTTAATCCATTGATATCTTTGGTTTGTATATTCAGGCTGGTCATTTCGGCTGCTAGGTCTTTTGCTTTAATACTAATAGTCGGTAGGAAATCGGCTACCGGACGTTTTTCAGGTATTCCCATTTTTTTCTTGAGTTGAGCAGTTGATCACCTGAATAAAGCCTGATCACCTTTAGAGCGAATGATTCCAAAGCCTTTATTATCAATTCCTCTTTGGAATAAAATCCCAGACAATTGTTTTTCTGTTTGGCTTAACTTGGCTCTTGCTTTCAACCTTTCATCTTCCAGTAAACGTGTTTCAATGATTTCAGCTTTCCGTGTTTGAACAGCAAAGTAGTTTTGGGCAAAAGATATTTTCTCTTTTTTACTATCGCCATTTTGTGCAATTAGATAGCATGCATAGCGTGTAAGTAGTATGTCATCTATCTCTTTTTCAGCACCTTTTGGCATGTGTATCGTTTTCCTGACGTCAGGAAAATGATCGGATACTTTTTCTCCTGCTTGTTTGCATGATTCCTTTGCTTTTTCAATTACTTTTTCGAAGTTTTCCCATTTTTTGTATCCTAATAATAATTGCATTTCACGAGCGCTCCAACATTCTACATTTTTGAAATAGGATGCTGCCGCCTCAAATTGCTTAAAAAGTTCTTTGATTTCTTCTGTTTTCATATGTTTAAAGTTAATGATTAAAACAAAGATTTGTTTTAGCCGTTTATTGTGCAAAAATAATATTAGTTGAGATATACAAGTGTTTTGAGAAACTATTATAAAACATATTGATAAAATAAAAGCCAACTCTGTTCAGCTAATCAGTATGGGAACAAAGTTGGCTTTAAAAATTTTGTATAAGATAATTTAAAGCGAACTGATAGGAATAGATTGTAAATATTCCGGTTCATCCACTAACAGTTCTTCAAGGATGTAGAAGTACCTTTCGTCGTACCCCATGGTGAGGGCTCTACCCATTACGATAGATATGCCGTAATCCTGCCAGTTGGTGAATTGTTCTTTGGCTAATTTACCGGCTCGTTCCAGATAACTCCATGCTTCATCGGTGGTGATGTATCCGATGTGGCTGCATACACGAGCGAGGAAGCCGGCTCGTTCGATATCCCAGCCATATACTGACGGACATTGAGCAATCTCCTCTTTGGATAGTTCCAGGTATTCCTGTAAAGACTCAACCGTAGCGAGGTAGTTGGCAATATCTTCGTCCTCTACGCCGTCTCTTTTTCCCGCTTTTAGGGTTAGATAGGTTGGATTAACTTTCTGATAAGACCTCCCATGTAATACACTTTCAATCATTTCGATGGCAGACGCACGGTCTGTAATTCCCCACCATTCCTCCATCTGTTCTTTGTACTCTTCGATATCATCGTCCATGATTTCGAGGGTTTCTACCGGTTCGGCTCTCATGCACATAAATATGGCACCTATGGCCAGATTTTTGCATATTGTGCAGGTTGGGGATGCTGGCGGATGAATGCTTCTTTTTCTTCTTCGCCTCCTCCCAGCATGTCCATAATAGCTCCTGCATTTTGCGACATCATCTGTTGTTGTGCCGCGTCAATCTGACTCATAGACTGACTCAGGTATTGTTCAATCTGTTCGGGTGCTATGCCTTGTGCGGCCATCATGGCTCTTTGCATTTCGAACACCTGGCTTTGTGCCTGTTGCATCATCTGTTGCTGCATTTCCAATGCTTTGCGCTGTACTTCTTCCATTTGTTTCTGTAAATCGTCTGACATTGTTTTTTATTTTATCCGGTTAATAAATCATTTTATAGTTTGCTTAATAATAATTTTACCAGGTCTTCATGTCCTTTTCCCACAGCTATATCCAGTGCGGTTTGTCCCTGGTTGTTTACTTCACTAAGGGGTGGATACCCAAAACTTAACATTGCACTGGTGATGTTGTAAGCATGCAGATGGTTTTTATTGGCAGCCGCACACATCACTGCGTTGTTTCCATCTTTATCTTTGGCTGTCAGGCTGGCTCCCTGCTCAAGCATAGCTTCAAGATCCATTTCGGGATTGCACTGGGAATCTGATTGAGCGAAGTTCATCAATGCTGTGCGCCCCTGTATGTCGGGTATATTCATATCGCACCGTTTTGTTTCAAGTAACAACGTACGGATTTGTTGCCGGCCACGTGTATTCCAGTGCATTTTCAGACAGGTATAATTTAAAGCAGTATGGGATTCATTATCCACGAAAGTATTCACATCCACGCCATGATCCAGGAAAACCTGCATAATTTCAGTTGCTGTGATCCATTTATTAGGGGCATACACTATTTTCTCTTTTGTATTGTCTATCACAAATTTCAGTACTCCGTCTCCTGATTCACCACTCCGGAAATGCGGATCGGCACCCTTCCGGAGTAACGCTTCCATACAGGGTTTGAATCCTTTGATGGCTGCAATGGCAAGCGGAGTCATATATTTAAACTCGTATTCAGAATATACTTCATCCGGATCGCTACCCAGGTCGATCAGTGCTTCTATGGCTTCTACATCCCCTGTTGCGGCTGCCTGATGGATTGTTTTTCCTCCTGCCGCTACTTTTAAACGTCCTTCCGGACTGTCCGGGTCTTCGCCGGAATAGAGGACTGCCAGTCTTTTTAGATTATTTTCTACCGCTACATCAAAAGGCGATTGGTTTCTATTATTTTTCTTCTCTGGATCCAGGCCATACTGCAACAGGCTTTTACAGACTTCATATCCTTCCTCTACGATTTGATGTATTTTTTCTATGTCTTCTTCTTTCTTTGTGTACCTCAGCATATCTATTTCCCGGCGCATGATTTCGGCGGGAATCAGATGCAGCAGGTTACGGCCTTCTCTATCTACTATATCCAGTTTCGCTCCTTTCCTGATCAGTGTTTTAATAAAAGTCAGGTTTTCATGCTTCGCGGCCAGATGATAACAGATTTCATCTCCCTTATCCCGGACTAATGGATTGGCTCCTCCGTCCAGTAATGCTTCTACAGACCGGGTAATATCTGCCGCCCCTGCCGTACGGGAAGAAGGTTTTAATTCTGCCAGCTTATGTAAAGCCGTTTCTCCCATTTGATTCTGAATATCGGGATGAATACCCTCCCGGAGCAGGTAAGCGATGGCCTGGTGATCGGCTGCTTCGGCAGCTATATGAAGGAGCGAATCTCCGTTTTCCTTTGTTGTATCTTTATCCTGTATGGCCTGATACATGGCTAATATGGTTTCCCGGTTCTCTTTACCGGCATACGCTCTGCGTATTTCATCCATTTTTTCTCTTCTGACTTTCAGCGGTAACTCCATGTAATGGGTATGTATATTCAGGCAGGCCTGCCACCAATGGGGTGTAAACTCCCGGTTGCGGGGATATTTTGCAAACTCCCTTCTTACGGAAGCGGGGGTTACTGTCCGTCCATAGAACTCTCTTTCGTCATAATTAAAACGCTCCTTTACATTTCGTTCGTATAGTACACAGGTTACTGCACATTGGCACCAGGCTCCTTCGTGGGGTGCCTCTTTATACATTGCCTCTTTTAGTTTTGTAATAAGCCCTTTTTCTATACAGCTAAAAAGATTGGGAAATGTTTCTGCATATAAAGGAGGTTTTTCGGTTATGTTATTTTTTTGTTGACACCATCTAACTTAGTCAGCGTGAGCCCCATTCTTATTTGCCCCATTGTATCTATAACCAGTAAAGCCTCGTGCCAGCCTTTCATTTTATTGAATTCCAGGTCGGCTATAATCGCTTCACGGATAGCCAGGAATTTACTTCTTGTATCTATAAATATGCCTTGTTTTCTTTTAAAAGGCTCTTTTTCCGGTTCTATATGGGGTAGTGGTGGAGTATCGGAAAGAGGTTTGCCGGGGTTCTGTAAAACAGCCTGGACGGTATCCAGTAACCAATTCCAATACTGGCGGTTTTTTTCCGGATTTTCCATAATAGCGGCATAGGCACAATAATCGGGAAGCCAAAGAGCCGGGTCAAATCTCTCATCGTCGGCTCCGGTGTAGTTTTCTATCTGTAAAATATCTTCCGACTCCAGCAGGATACCGGTTACCAGGTTGGTAGTGGCGCACCCTGCGTTCCGGGTAATACCTGTTTCCTCTTCTGTGTACGACCCATATCTGTTCTGTAAAAACCAACGGACATCTCTTTCTTCTTCCGTTTCGGGATAGAGGAAATCCTGTATTTTTATCAGAAGCGAAGGTAAAACAGGATCATTCGGATAGCTTTTCTGCCAGATTGGATATACTTTTTTTTGCACATTCAAAGAAAATCCGGTTAATTGTTATGGTATCACCTATTTGTTGATATAGCTGCAACCGGTAGGCCAGCGGTAGTTTTCCGGACGGATGTTCGCTGATAATATTCCTCAATTCCTCAACAAAAGCCAGAATTTCTTCTTTTGTTTTGACCGGACTTTCTACCGGAGGAATCTGGTGTAGAGTATCCGGAAGTGGTAGATATGCCGACTTTGCTATATACTGTTGCCAGAAGTGAGGGGTATATTCCCGGCTGCGGGGATATTTTTCAAACTCTTCGGAAAGGAATCGTGCGGCCGAATGAAATTCATCTAATCCCTTGTCCCCATAATCAAAAGCTATCTTTTTCAAGATTCTTCTTTTAAGGGAAAATGTACAGGTGCAGGTTAGCCAGGCTCCTTCGTAAGGAGCCTGCTGGTACATCTCTTTTTTTATTTCCGCGAAAGAGATTCCGGTGTCCATGTTTTCAAATTCCGGCTCCGGGTATTCGTCTACTTCTCCTGCCGACGACAAATAGAAGGATATTTCATACCAGGGCATTGTCTCCACCTGCATCACACATTCGTCTACCCAATCCGGGAAATCATACCTGGATAATTGATCCCAAACAGAAAGCATTTTCTTCCGCATTTGTGGGGTCACTACCTGGCTTCTCCGGAACACCTCTCTCGTATACTCTCTTTCTGTCGGTACAGAGGGGAGTGGAAGAATAGCCTGTCCGGGTTTTTTAGCAAACAGATAGTAGTATGGAGTAACCATTCCCAATAGTCCAGTGCCTCTATTTCCGGATTTTCTGTCTCCCTGGTACAGGTTCGTAGCCCTCCATAATCCGGAAGCCATGTACTCCGGTCTTCCTCTTTATCTTCTTCTATCTTACACTCTACAGGATTCAGTATTCCCTGCGCCTCTGTGTAGATCATAAAGGCGGCAGAAAGAATCGTATCGGCCGCACAACCTGCCCTACTTATCAGGGATTCAATGAACCACTGATAATCACTGCCTTCAGTTAGCTGGTTAAAATTGTATGCTTCTCCGTTTTCGTCTGTACTTATTCCTTTGTACAGGTAATTGTTTATTTTGTGAAGTACCTCCGGCAGAAGGCGGTCGTCCGGAAACTCTTCCTGCCAGAAAGGGTACACCTTCTTGTCACATTCAAAAAAGATTTTGTTGATTAGAACCGGATCACCTATTTGCTGATAAAGAGCGATACGTTCCGGTAAGTGGAAGGTATGATGCGGATCTTTCCGGATCTTTTGTTTTAGTTCCTCTATGTAATTAAGTATCTCATTCGTTGTACCCCTCCTTTTTTAGTAACTGCATCTAAAGAAGTCGCAAGATCCGGTACGGGCAGGTACTCTGTTGTTCCATCCAGTATCTCCTGCCACCAAGCAGGAGTAAAATACTGTCCACGGGGAAATTGCCGGAACTCCCGGCATACTTTTTTCTTATCGGAAATGCCTCCTGTAAAAGCGTCCTCTTTATCATATTCCAGCATCACAGTAGGCGAATCCACGTCTTCACTCCGGATTATATATTCACAGGTCAGCCAGGCACCTTCGTGGGGAGCCTGCGTATACATCTCTTCCCTGACCTGGCTGAATAAAAAGGGAATATTCGGATTCAGTCCTCCCAACGGCTCCGGTTTACTATCTGCCATTTCTAATTCTGCCGAAACTGAATTTATAAGTGGCTGGCTAACAATGAGGCATTTTTTCCAAAGTCCTGTTGACGGGCCATACCCCATTTGTGTCAGAGGAGATAAGATAAGATTTTGTATTAGCAACAATTTTTCCCGTATGCTATCTGTTTTCCAGTTCTGTGTACGCTGCGTAGCCTGATTATCTCCGGTTGCCTGTTTATTATAATTTTCCAGATTGATCATGGATATGTCTGTTTTTTAGTGTTCTTACATGTTAGCACCGCCTGTTAATAACTGCTCTACAATCTCGTTATATCCGGCTTCGCTGGCATAGGCAAGAGCCGTTTTGCCGTAATTGTCGCAGGCATTTACATCTGCCCCGGCATTGATCAGTTCCTCTGTAAATTCATTATGTCCACACCGGGCTGCGATAATCAGAGGGGTTTCACTCCGGCTGTTCTTCGCGTTGATTTCAGCACGTGCCAGAAGCAACAGGCGTGCTATATGCTTATTCCCTTTCTCTGCGGCAAAGTGTAGGGCAGAGTTGCCATTCAATAAGTGCAGATTCGGATCGGCATAATTATTCAGTAAGATTTCTGTGATATGAAGGTTGGATTCGTTGACCGCTAAAATCAGCGCGGGCATGCCTTCGTCGTTCAGTTCGTTGACATTTGTATTATCTGTCTTCAGCAGTGCGATCACAGTTTCACTACGGTTATTGTAAACAGCCTGATGTAAGGGGGTATTACCGTTGGCATCCCGTTGGGTTACATTTCCACGTGAAAGAGCCGGAACCAGGTCACGCAGGCCGTTGGCTGTTGCAATATCAAGCACTGAAAAACCTTCGTTGTTTTTCAGGCCGGTTTCCACACCTAACGAAAGCAGATACAGGACAGCCTCGGTTTTGGAATTCCTGACAGCATAAAAAAGTGGGCTCTCCCCGTTCTTGTCCGTCGCATTGATAGCGGCTCCGTACTCTTTTAGTTGCAGTATGATCTCTTTATTTCCATTCCGGGCTGCGCAATGGAGCGGAGTTTCACTGTTATTGTTAGCCAGTGAAGGGTCGGCTCCTTCCCGTAACAACAGGATTACAATGTCTTTGGCTCCTTTCAGACAGGAATAATATAAAGGTGTGTTACCTAATGCGTCTCGTTTATTCAGGTTGATTCCTCCTTTTTTGAGGAAAGTCATAACAATTGCTTTTTGTGCATTCTTACATGCGTTGAGGAAAATGGTATCCATAGTATGTTATTTTAATTTGTTTTCTGCTTCCTGAAGAGCCGTTTCTACATTTTTATACTCTTTACAGATCAATTGTGAGGCGGTTTCTATCACCTTGTTCCAGTTGCCGGTTGCCCGGTAACAATCTATTTTCAATCGCAGGACTGACTCCCGCAGAATACCGGGAAAGGTTTTAACATATTCCAGTGTAACAGGTGCCCGGTAGGTATCCAGGCGGCACTGTTTTGTACGGAGCATTTTCACTGTTTCGTTTTCATTCCTGTTTGTTTGGGGAACCCGGGTTTGTATTAAACGGAAAACCTCGTCTGCCTTTAGAATAGCCTGTGTATATTCTTCTGCCTGTATAATGCACAAAATCAGATTATAACTTCCGGCAATAGTCAGTTGGTTGCATCCGGATAAAAGTGTATAGGCCTCCGTATATTGATTGTTTGTAATCAATAGGTTAATGAATGTATCATTCACCACATCCGGAAATTCGGGAGTAGTAGTATTTCCTTTAAGTAGCATTTTGTTTATAAACAGTTAAATTAAAAATCGCAATAGACGGTTTACTATTGTCAAGGGTAAAGATAGGAAAATATTTTTGTTTCAGGAAGGTATAGGTAAATAACAGAAAAAAAGTAAATTTGCTTTTTAGCCGTAAATAAACAAAATCAGATAAAAATATGGAAGACTTAATTACTTACAAATACGCGTCTCCTTCTACCCTTATAAAAAAAGAGGGAAAAGATGCCTTGTTTCTCTCAAAGTACAGCGAAGTATCCAAAAATACTGAGGCTCCCTGCTTCTTCTGGGGAGATATCACAGAACCGTTCATTATGGCGCGGTGCCTAATAACCCTGTCGAATGTGGTTAAATCCAAATTTAGTTTTACCGGTGCCGAAATGGCCCGTTTACGCGACCCGATTGTGACGGCTGGCGACGGCCGGATACGTTTTGAAGGTTTTTCTAATTGTGCCGGGGTATACGCCCGTGTGGATGTCCTTCCGGATGCTTTAGACGGAGAATTTATGGAAAACGGCACCACAAATGTAGATTTCAATCAACCCATGCTCACCTCGCTGGGAAATATCCGGCAGAAAGAAAATGTAATGCTCTCCGTGGGACAGAAAGAGGTTGCTCTTTATACCGGAGAAGGTAAAACAGTAGAGCGTAAAGTTCCGCTCCCCACCAAATGGATCAAAGGGCTTACTACCGTTCAGATTTATCTGTCGCAGGCACAGGAAGGGTTTACCTTTAATAAAATAGAAACCCAATTGTTGTTCCGTTCCATTCCCAAAGGAAATATTAAAACCGATTATTACCTGATCAGGCGAGGCACGATGCCAGTCTTTACCCCTGTTAAATCCACACAGGGAATTTGTATCGGCGGGATAAACCGTCTTCGTCTGCTGGAACCCCTGATTCCTTATATAGACAAAATGCAGGTTTTCCCACACCCTACTATGCAATCCACCACCTGGCAGCTCTATTTCGGAAACATACGTTTCAGTTTCTCCCTGTCGAGGGATGCGTGGCGTGGTTTCTCCGGTGAAGGGGCTGCCCTTGAAAACCTGATTGAAGATGTGCCGGGCGAGTGGATTGCCGCTATGAATAAATATGCATACGCCAACCAGCTGTTTAACCCTACGGAACTGGCGATGAAAGAAAACCTCTCCTTCGATCAGGTCGATCTGCTCACTGCCCGGTTGGCAGCTATGGGATTGTTGGGGTATGACCTGGATGAAAACCGTTTCTTTTATCGCCGCCTGCCTTTTAAACTGAGCCGTATCGAAAGCCTGAATCCACGGATGAAAGGAGCCGATAAACTAATACAGGACGGAAAAGTACGCATCGTCAGCCACACTCCGGAACGTACCGAAGCCCGTGTAGAAGGTAGTGGAGTAACCCATACTGTGATCTTCGATCCCGGCCGTGAACGCTGTACCTGCGAGTGGTACAGTAAATACCAGGGCGAAAGAGGCCCCTGTAAACATGTGCTGGCAGTTAAAAAAAATTACGAAAGAATAAAGATATAGAAAATGGCACATTGGGATAAGCAGGGATTAGAAGAAAGAATCTTCAGGATAAAAGCAGAAAGAAAAATCACAGGGATATTCGATATCCTTGCAACCGGAGAAGATGTCCGGATATTGATGTAGGACAGGTCATCTTTTCTTTTGCTGGATAATAATCTTTTGCCGGTTAAGGAATATAAAACAGCGGATAGAAAGCAGTATGAAAACATTAAAAGTATAGCCTTACATCCCTCTGCGGAAGAGTTTATAATTCAAACAGAATATAATTTACATAGGCTCTCTTTCAATGGAATAGAAAAAGGGTATCCGGTTGAAGGAATCAGACAAATAAAATATTCACCCGACGGACAGCTTTTATGGTGTGCGGAATATATTGATGACACCCGGTTCCGGATATCTGTCAGGGATGCTCATGCTTTTAACTTATTGGCAACAAATGTGTATGACGATGAATTGTATAGAAGTAACTTCATGTTCAATCATCTCCCTGAAACCAACCGTATCCATTTGAATCAGGCCGCAGGCCAGAACGGAACCATGAATTCTTTTCTGACTTACAGCAACGGAACAATCAAAATGGATAAAATACCCCAATTGGATGAGGCTGGTATACCGGAATTCAGAGGAGATAAAAAAGAATTTGTAACCGTCTTCTATCCGGATGGATTGGCCGTATTCTCTTATCCGGCATGCGAAAAACAAGTCATGTATGAATTAAAGGATCCGGAAAAAGAAGAATCCTGTGGATTTCATGCTTTTTATCTCAATAACAATCAAATTGTTTACTATATAAACGAATATCTATGGCAACTGTTTGACCGGAAAGAAAAAAGAAAAACAGGCCCTTTCATTATAGAGGGACATGAACCCAAAGAAGCCTCCCACTATTTTCCCAGACTCAAAAATGATACTGACCGGATAACCAACGTTTATAGTTTACGACCGTATGGAAAACATATTATAGGCCAGTACAGCGATGACCGGACAGAAGACAAAACAATCCATTTATTCATTCTTGAAAAATAGAATGATACCTGCACAGATTATTCCAATAAAACAACGCTGATAAAATCTTTTTTAATACAGGTTTTTATAATAGGTGTCCTGCTGCGTGGTTGTTGGTGATATAGCGGATAATATAGGTGTTATTTTTCTGTGTTTTTCTGGTTTAAGGTGTAGAGGAACGCAGATTACGCAGAAGGCGCAGAAAAACGCAGAATATTTTTTACTGTTTTTCTGCGTCCATCTGTGTAATCTGTGAATTTTGCGTTCCCTTATGCCCTGAACCCAAAAAACTTCTTATAGCTATCAAAGACCTACAAAAAAAAATCTTATTTTTGCTATATCTGAAAAAGATTGAAAAACAGAGACCTAATTAATTAACCGGATTACAACAAAAAGAAAAATGGAAACAACATTAAAAGAACAATACCTGAAGATATATGAGAGTCAGGATAAAGAAGCCCTGATCCCATTTCTGAAAAGTTTATCACCCAAACAGAAAAAAGAGTTGCTAATCGTATTAGAAGAATGCAGCAGTACTTTTAATCACGTCAGATGCTCCGGAAGAATCATAGACTTCATATACACAGCAACCTTTATAGTCTGTTGTAATCAAAAACAGTTTTCAACACTTGTAGAGCTTTACAGTTTGAATATACCCGAACTGGATAAGATTTTCGAATGGTATTGCCCGGACTGGTTTAGTAAATTCCTGAACAAAGCAGTAGAAACCAACTGGATTTATCTGGATTATGTCTTCTCCTGAAATAGGTTGACAAGTCTGATTAATACTAGTTTCAAAAGAGACCAAAAAATAGGTTCTCCTATCAAGAGTTTACAAAAGTAGTACTAAAAGAGTTTACCGGTGTTTCTTTTAGCTCTTTTTTTGCGGTTCTTTTCCCTTTGTAATGGACCTGGTCCGGGGTTTTAAAATCATGGCTCATATGCAGTCTTTTTGTGTTGTAAAGAAAAACTACCTCTCTGATTCTGTTTTGTGCCTGAGAAAAGGAGTCAAACTCATCCAGGTTCAGCCATTCTGTTTTAAGTATCCCGTTTACTCTTTCTGCCAGTGCATTTTCATAAGGGTCACCCTTTTGTGTAACACTAATTTTTATTTGAGCCGTGCGTAGTATTTTAACATATTCTTTGCTACAATACTGGCATCCACGGTCCGAGTGATGAATGATCCCTTTGAGTTCTCTCCAGCTAAGTGTTGCCATAGCCATGCTAAGGGCATTTAAACACCCTTCAGTATGCAGCGTAGGGTGAAGTGCCCAGCCTACTATGCGCCTGGAGTAAGCATCCGTAAGGAGGGATAGATACGCAAAGCCATCTTTGATCCTGATATAGGTAATATCTGCTACCCATACCTGGTTAGGTTTAAGGATAGAGCGGTCCTTTATCAGGTTCTTAAAGAGCCATGCCCTGTGGGAAGCCTGAGTGGTCCTTACAACCAGCCGTTTGGGTGGTTTAAGCAAAAGGTCATTTTCCTTTAAAAGCCTGTAAAGGGCATCCCGGCCCATTCGAATCCCTTTTTGTTGGAGCATATGATAGAGTTTAAGGGTTCCTATGCGGGGCATAAGCTCTCTTTGATTCTTTACCATATCAAGGATTCTTTCTTCCTTAAAGCCCTTTTGTAAACCTACCTGGTGTTGTTTATGATAGGCCTGGCGGCTATAGCCAAACAGTCCACAAAGAATCGAAAGGGTTATTTCTTTGTGTCTTTCTTTAAGATAACTGACTGTTTGGCTACGGCTTTTTTAATAAATCCTCCCCATACTCCTGGCTGGCAAGTTCAAGCGTGTACTTATAGCCTTCACTCTGGATACGAAGAAGCTTTAGTTCTTCTTTTAAACGCTCGTTCTCTTTCTCTAATGATTTATTTGTTCCCTCTTTCATACGGGTCAAAGATAAATCATTATTAAAATATTCGGCTAATACTTCATCTTTATAGCGATGAATCCAACCACGGATACAGTTACTGGTAGCACCATAGATTCCATGAAGACCTTCGATACTGATCTTCTCTGATAAATAACGGCGAACCGCTTCTTTTTTTAATTCCTCACAATAACGCGTGCTACCGTCTTTTACTTTCATTTCTGACATAAGTTGACTTTTTTGACTTGTCAACCTATTTCAGGAGAAGACAGCGGCTTTATGAACTTAGTTCCTTTGAGAAGAAAATAAGACACCTGAAAAGTAAAAAAAACAACCTCAACTTAATCAATTTTGATCCGGTAAAAATCTACCTTCTTTTTATGTATGTATGGTTTAAGTTGTTGTTTATTAATGAAATATGTTATTTTTGATCCATTTTATATGTGAAGTAGTGAAACATGTGTGAAGGATCTAAGTTCACAGTAATTGGCTGATAAACAATGTCAAAATGCCCTGTGAAGCAGTGAACATCACATTGGGTAAAAAATATATTTTTGATAGTTGATAGTGTTCCGTGCCTGTTGTACAACTAAAAACAGACTTAATCCCGGACTTGATCCGGGATCGCAAAAGTACTAACAGTATGAAATATAGTGATCATTACCGTCTGTTTTGATGCGATCCCCGATCAGGTCGCAGGGCTGTTAAATTCTCCTGTATGATTTGTATGAAGTCCTTGCAGGACTTAGAAGCACAGAATTTAATAGCCCTGAGATCAGGTCGGGGAACAAATATTTTTAAGCCTGCGATATTGGAGCGGACACTATGCCGAACCAGAAAAATCCTACAGCTTCTGTCCAAACAGTTTTACCCGATTAACTGGTATTTCCGGATTTCGATGCCTTCTATGAGGTCGCTGATAGCGGAAACGCCGGCCTGGAAGTGGGCACTGTTGTTATGGGTATCAATTGCGGCCAGATCTTTCCATTCTTCAATAAATGTCAGTGTGTTTTTATCATCCAGATCTTCAAACAGGTTGTAAGAGATATTTTCCTCTTCTGCCTGGCTTCCGGCAATCATGGGTTGTACTACCCGGATAAACTCTTCTCTTTTGCCTTCTTTTACAGTTGCTTTTGCTACAATTTTGATCATACTCTTTGTTTTTAATATTTACGCTAAAGTACTAATTCTTTTTCTTACCTTTGGTTCATACCTAAAAAACAACCGTAATTATATAAACAAAAATGAAAGAACAATTTCTGAAAATAGTAAGGAATGGCGATAAGGAGGCAATTCTTCCCTTTTTACAACAACTGACAGACAAACAGAAAAAAGAACTTGCACCGGTTATTCGAAAAGAAGAAAAATATTTGAGTGAAACCGTTCAGCTGTCTTCAAATAGTTTTGGTTTCCGGGGAACATCCACGCAAATGGATATAGTAAGCATTAGTGCTTTTTTCTGTTTTAACCGGGGGGAAGGCATGAAAATAAGCCCGTGGAAATTCCCTGATGAAGAAACATTGGAAATCCTGCTTCCTGTTTATTGTCCGGATTGGTTTGCAGATTATATGAGTTCGCATGAATATTTCCGGATCCATTATCTGACTATGATGAAATGGGTGGAAAGCGGTTATCTACCTATTGCTCCTCCTGAAAGATTAGCTGGTATGGTGGAATCCTACATTACAAACGATAATTTAGAGGTATACCCGGATACGCTTGAGGAACATTTCTGGTATATGTTTCAATATCCAACTACACTTAACTGGTGCCAGGGTAATCACTGGGGTATCCGGATACAGGAGCTCTGTAAGGAAAATAAAATAGACCGCCTGCGTGTTTTAAAAGAATCTCTGTTGGCATTGAACCGGAATTTCAACAAAAACCTCACTAACTGGTTTATGGACTTGTTCCTTGAACTGGAACCAACAACAGAAGAATTACTTCTTTTGCAGGATGAATTGTTCGCCGGCCTTACCTGTGTGCAGTCCAAACCGGTAAAATGTATACTTGATCTTATTAAAAAGCTGATTTTTACCAAAGGCTTCAGGACAGATCAATTACTGCTTTCTGTTTCCCTGTTGATGAGTTCGGAAACAAAAGCGGTTGTAAATGCCGCATTGGGTGTGTTACAATCCTTACTTAAAGCCGGTACACCTTACCGGCAGGAATTATGCCGTCAGTTGACCGCCGTATTTATCAGTAAGGACGAAAGTATTCAGAAGAAAGCAGCCACTTTATTGGTACAATATGCAGAACCGGACGAGGAGATCCGGAGTGCCATACAGAGGTCGGAAGAAAACCTGTTTTCCAGTACTAAAACGATTTTGAAGAAGTGGATACCGGTGCCTGCAAAGGATGAAGCCACCACTCTTCAGCCGGCCGGAATCATCGCTCCTCAGCCTTTGATCCGGGAAGAGAACGCGATTAAATACCCACAGACTTTCGAAGATTTTGCCTTGTTTCTTAATCAGGCCATTACATTGGAGGAACCTTACTTCCCGGATGTTTTTATGCGGGGATTGATTCAATGGGGAAATCAGGTAAAAGCAGATGAATGTGTCTTACTGGAGCCGGTCATTAAAAAGATATGTAAAAGTTTGAATACCTGGTATTGTGAGTATATGAGAGTTTTTACCGGAAGTTTATTATATATCTGGTGTTGTGATTTGGAACGGCAGTATCCCGGACAGATGAAAAAGATAATGAAATTATGGGATAATCTGAAAGATGAAGAAGCCCGACAAAAGAAAAAACATCCAGGTTATCCGCTTAAATTACTCCCTTTGGCAGCGTTGGATTTACCCCATTATTATGAAGGCTTCCGGCAGGTCGCCCGGTCTGCGCAGGAAAAGTTACAAACAGGTGATCTGATTCCACTGTTGTCTACTCCAACCCATTCGCCAGCCTGGATTGACCCGGTGGCTTTGGTTAAAAGGCTGCAACAATACCAGTTAACAGGCAAAACACCGGATTCAATGGATATGCAACTGGCTATTCAACGGTGTGCCCTGGATAATACCGGCGAAGGATTAGCACTTGCTCAAAAAGTGTTGACCGGAGAGATAAAAGAGTTGATTTGTTTTTTACTTGACAAAACGGCGGAACCAACAGGGCCGTTTACTTACAGTTCGTGGTGGATGACTGCCGCTATTACGCATTCGCCGGATACGGAGTTTCCGGCTTTCGGACATTTTGAGTATAAAGTCATTCCTTTTGTTTATTTCTCTGCTTCTCATTCGTGGGAAGCCTCCCGGGGGCCAGTGTATGCTGAACTCCGGATACATACCTCCGGATATAAACTAAGGGAAGGAAATCCCCTGTTTATTGAATATTTGCTCTGTACTATGGTTTCCCATAAAACATATAGTACAGCATTCAGCAGGGAGAATGTTCCTTTCTTCCTGTTTGCCATTCCGAACCGGCCTGATATTCTGTCCGGATTTATCGGCAGCTATTATGCAGAGTGCGCTTATGAAATTCCGGAGATTGCTATAGGACAGGCCGGGGTTTCAGCCATGAGCCAACTGGATATACCTTTCCGCTCTATGGATTATCTGGCTCTGGCCGGCTATATGATTGGACTTGATAAAACTGTGCGTGATTATGCTTCACACCTCTGGATTGAACGGGTATACCAGAACCGGATCAATAATAAAGAGTTAGGAAAAGCAATTGGAAAAATAGAGTATATAGAACTGTTCCCTTTAAAACGCCTGACGGATTTGATCCTGAACAGCCTGTGGAATATCAGCGGCCTGCATAACAGGGCTTTATTGGAGTTGATTGAAGCCATTGTTTGCGAATCTAACCCCGAACCAATCAAAAACATGAAGAAACTGTTAGAAATCTACAAAGAGTTACTCACTTTAACGGAACAACCAGTATCACCGGAAGTGATCCCTATGTTGGAAAGGTGGAAACAAACACCGTTAAAGAAAACAGTTGTTTCTGTTTTAGAGTAATTTATTCCTGAAAGGCATAGCTGTCAGGTTAAGGATGTTATTTTGGTGATTTATAGGGTTATAGTTGATTTGTCGCCCCTGAAAAGGGCAGTACAATTCAGTCCATGGCAGAGTGAGCGTAGCGAGCGGCACCATGGGTTGGAGACGTCATCATATATTTTCGGGCTGAAGGCCCAGGTCAAAATCCATATAAATTGATTTGAATATCATAGTTTGTTTTTATTGGTTTGATATATAGTGAATTGCCCCTGTAGGGCGCAGAGAGATATTAGGTGTCCTAACCCATGGTGCCGTTCGCTACGCTCACTCTGCCATGGGTTGAATTGAGTAGCCCTTAACAGGGCAAAAAACAAATAAGAATCCTTAATCTGACGACTATGCCTGAAAGGGTTGTACGAATTAGTAATCGTCGTGGAACCTTTACAAGGTTCTTTTTATTTCTATTTCCCTACCCGGGGTTATCCAACTATTTCTTAATCCCTTTCAGGGATGAATTGACAAGTTTGTATACTATTTATGAAGAATGAGTGGTTGTGTTTATTGAAGCAGGTTTGAAGAGGGTAAACAGTCCGCAAATATCATTTGGCTTTTTGTAAAAATCCGACTATTCTGTGGTTATCATTGTATTTATCTTTGTTGTACTTCAACACAATAATAAATTAACATACTCCATGAAAAAGTACATGATTATTTTCTGTTGTTTTCTGCCGGTTTATCTTATTGCACAAATACGCATAAGCAGTGACCGCCTGGAAACATCTTTTCCTTTGGTAGATGCCAAAAAGGCTACCCCGGTTTACATTGATAAGCAGGATTATGAAGTGGTTGCAACGGTTGCCGGATTATTTAAAGACGACGTGCAGTCAGTAACCGGGAAAAAACCAACTGTAATTACTTCAGGTGATAAAAAGCAACCTTATATGGTAATTATAGGTACCATTGGGTCGAATAAATGGATTGACCAACTGGAAAAAAACGGTAAATTGCAGACGGATGCAATCAAAGGGGATTGGGAACGTTTCCTGATCCGGACTATTGACAATCCGTTTCCGGAGGCAGAAAAAGCATTGGTGATAGCCGGTAGCGACCGTCGTGGAACGGCTTATGGTGTGTTTACCCTTTCGGAAGCGATTGGTGTTTCACCCTGGGCATGGTGGGCCGATGTTCCGGTAAACCGTACCCCTCAGCTATATATTCCTGCAACCGATTATGTCTCTGCGGTTCCTTCCGTAAAATACCGGGGAATTTTCATCAATGATGAAGGGTGGGGGATTACTCCGTGGGCAGCCAAAACTTATGATACCCAATTGGGCGACATTGGCCCGAAAACGTATACAAAAGTATTTGAACTAATTCTGCGTCTGAAAGGCAATATGTTGGCTCCGGCTATGCATCCCTCTTCCGGTGCCTTTAATAAATATCCCGAAAATAAAAAAGTGGCCGATCAATATGGTATCCTTATGTCTTCCTCCCATTGTGAACCCTTACTGTTTAATAATGTAACCGAATGGGATGAGAAAACAATGGGGGAGTGGAATTACCTGACCAACCGGGAAGGAATCCTGAAAGTGTTGGAACAGCGGGTGAAGGAAAACTCTCCGTACGAAAATATATATACAATTGCTATGCGGGGTATCCACGATGCCGGTATCGTAGGTGTACCTAAAGAAAAGCAGGTGGAGTTGCTGGAAACCGTTATCCGCGACCAGCGGGCATTGCTTGATAAATATATAGATAAACCTATCGAAGAGATTCCCCAGATATTTGTACCTTACAAAGAGGTGTTGGATATTTATGAAGAGGGCTTGAACCTGCCGGACGATATTACCATTGTATGGCCGGATGATAACTTCGGATATTTTAAGAAACTGACTAATGAAGAAGAGCGGAAACGTCCGGGTGGTTCAGGTATCTATTATCATATCTCTTATCTGGGTGAACCTCATGACTACCTTTGGCTGAATACAACGCCTCCGGCTTTGATGTTTGAAGAACTGCGTAAAGCATACGATAGTGGTGCGGATAGGTATTGGCTGCTGAATGTAGGGGATATTAAACCAGGCGAACTGGGAATGCAGTTGTTTTTGGATATGGCATGGGATATCAACCAATTCTCCTATAGCAATATCAACGATTATCAGGTACGGTTTCTCTCTTCTGTTTTTGGTGAGAAATACCATTCTACTTTCAGTGATATTTTAAGTTCATACTATCAACTGGCTTTCCAGCGTAAACCCGAAGCCATGGGTTGGGGCTGGGAATGGAATAATGGCGTTTTCGGAACCCTCATAGTGGATACTGATTTCTCCTTTGTAAACTATAACGAAGCGGAAAGACGTTTGGTAGAATATGCCCGGATTGCTTCCCTGGCCGAAAAAATACTTAATGAGCTACCGGCTGGAAAAGTACCCTCTTTCTATCAGTTGCTTTACTATCCTGTAAAAGGTGCCAGCCTGATGAACCATAAAATGCTTACTGCACAGAAAAACAGGTGGTATGCCAATCAGGGCAGGGCTGCAACAAATACTCTGGCGGAGCAAACCCGGATTTATCATGATAGTATACAGGTAATAACAGATGGCTATAATCGTTTATTAAACGGGAAATGGAACCACATGATGGGACTTGCGCCGGGATGGAACGCACGCTATCAGGATATGCCTCCGGTAGAAACCATACAGGTTCCCGCAAAAGCAGATATGAAACTCTTTGTTTCCGCACAGGGGCCTGACCGTAATTATACCAATACATATACGTTGCCCTGCTTCAATCCGTTTATCCGGGAAACCCACTTTGTGGAGATCTATAATAAAGGACGTGAATCGTTTGCCTGGGAAGCGGTAACAAGTGACCCGTGGATCAAACTTTCATCCACAGGAGGAATTATTACAGAACAGGAACGTGTTTATGTCTCTGTAGATTATGCAAATTTACCCAAAGGAGAATCCATTACGGGTACAATCCGGATCAGTGGTACCGGCCGGGAAGAGATTGTACATGTTCCGGTATTTAACCCGGAAGATGTAGACCGTTCAGACCTGAAAGGGATGTATATGGAAAATAACGGGTATATCTCTATTGATGTAGCCGGATACCACCGGAAAACCGAAAACAAAGGAGTAGAAATACAATTGATAGAGGGTCTGGGGTACGAAAATAAATCTATACAGTTAGGAAATGGAATGGTTCCAAATACCGCTTCACGTTATCGTCTGCAGACTTCGTGTGTGGAGTACGACTTTTATACTTTTAACGCCGGTACTGCCGTTATTCATACCTATGCACTACCTCTGTTTGCTATAGATACAAATGCGGGTACTCACTATGGAGTGATGGTAGATAATGGCATGGTACGCTGGCCCATAACAGCCTCTCCTGAATATTCGGAAGCATGGAAAGAAAATGTAATCCGTAATAGTTCTATTTATACAACAACGATACAGATTGATAAACCGGGAAAATATACCTTAAAGATATTTACCGGCGATTCTGGCATGATCATCCAAAAAGTAGTGATTGATATGGGTGGCCTGAAAAGGACTTATCTGGGCCCTCCCCTTACACGGGTTGAGTAACCCATTAACCGGCACAGATAAAATAACTTTTCTGACCAGCACTGATAGGGAAGCCTGAAAAAAATCTTAATATAAGGATGATAAGTCCTGAAAGGACGCTCTATCTTAGGGGGCTGACTAAAAAGTCAGGTTGTTTTTTGGGAAAGTTACAAATCGTAAGCCTGAAGGGCTTGAATGTGAATAACCGCGGGTGAAACCCGTGGCAGAAAACTACTCTGCTCTATGAACCCTGAGCGGGTTCAACCCTTTCCGGGTTGTTATAGAGAGGGTTTCTGCCTACCCCGGGTTGCACCCGCGGTTATTCACATTTTACCCCTGTCGGGGTAGCCACTTACAATTTGTAATCTGTTTAAAGAACAACCGGACTTTTTGGTCAGCCCCTGTCAGGGTACCAACCGGAGTGAGTCCTGTAAGGACGGCATAATAAATTATTCAT
>JAJQAZ010000030.1 GCA_021203545.1 Tannerellaceae bacterium
ATATTAAATTATACAAACAGTTTGTGTTAATGCGATCCCCGCCTTCGCGGGGAATTATTTTGCTTTTTACTTCCTTTATTTTTTATTTATTTGTTATCGATGAATAATAGAATCAGAAAACTTTTGTTTCTTTGTAAATCTAACTTTTTAACCTTTAACCCTTATGCAATGGAAAGATTTCTTTTATTTTTCACATGGTGAAAGAAGGGCACTCACCCTCCTATTGTTTATCCTGACTTTTACGTGGATACTGTTGAGTTATCCTGATTTCTTTTCGAAAGAGAAACAGGTTACGGCAGAGACAGAGATAACGCCGGACACGATTATGGGCCCTTCTGTTCCGGAAAAGATACGGATACAACGGCAGGCGGTTAACAAAACAGTTACTCCTACCGGAAATACAACCGCTAAATACAATTCTTCAACAGGTTTTCCCAAACAGGAAAAATTTCCCGCCGGAACGGTTATTGAACTAAATAGCGCGGATACAACCCTTTTAAAGAAAATACCCGGCATAGGAAGTGCATTTGCCAACCGGATTATTAAGTACCGTAATTTACTGGGAGGTTTCTATAGTGTTGAACAATTGGCAGAAGTGTATGGGATTGATGAAGAACGGTTTCTCAAATTAAAACCGTGGTTTTATGTAGATAAAGAGAAGATTTTACTTATTGATCTTAATCAGGCAACTGAAGAAGAATTAAGGGCACACCCATACATCAATTACCGGCAGGCCGGTGCAATTGTCAGGCTAAGGAAACAGAAAGGAACGATCCATTGGGAAAACCTCCTTTTATTAGAAGAATTCAGCGAATACGATAAAGAGAGACTGTACTGGTATATTTTAACTGTATATTAAATCCGATAAATTGTCTAAGGAGTAAATTTCATTAGCTACCTCTAATAAATCCGTAAAAGATATTTTTTCAATTTTCGCAAATATTTCTTCCTGGCTGTCATACCGGTTGTAATGCAGGAAGCTTTTGCCCAGCCCCAGAAAAAGGCTTTCTTTATTATCGGCAGCAACTCCTAATTGTCCGGTCAACTGCTTTTTAGCAGCAGTTAATTGAGAACTTGTTAAACGGATATCCCGGAGTTTTTTCAATTCCTGATGAACCAGTCGAAGGGCTTTATCCAAATGTTTCGGATCAGTACCAAAATAGATATTCATCATTCCCGTGTCAGAATAAGAAGTCACGGATGATTCCACATTATATACTAAACCATGCCTTTCACGCAATGAAAGATTTAACCGGTTGTTCATACCCGGGCCACCCAATATATTATTCAACAGGAATAAAGGAATCCGTTTATCGTCATACATACTATAAGAGCGGCCACCTATCAAAACATGCGCCTGGTAAGTATCCTTCTTTTCCTTTTTGTGAACCGGTTTTACAACTTCAGGAGTAATCCGGTTAACAGACAGTGGATTCTGAGGCATTATATCACCTACGATTTTCCCGGCCAGTTTGCGGATCTTTGAAAAAGGCAGACGCCCCATGGTAAACAGTACTATATTTTGTGGGTGGTAATACCTGTTAATAAAAGATTTACCGGATTCGGAGTTGAATTTAAGAAGCGTTTTTTCTTCCCCTAATATATTATGTCCCAATGCATGCCCCCGGAAAAGTATATTTTCAAATTCATCGAAAATATATTCGGATGGACTATCCTTGTAGGAGTTTATTTCGTCTAATATAACCTCCTTCTCTTTTTGGATTTCCTGAGCCGGGAAAACGGAATTAAATAATATATCGGCCAGTAATTCAAGGGCTCTTTTAAAATGTTCTTCCATAAAGATGGAGTAAACAAACGTATCTTCTTTTGTTGTGTAGGCATTCAACTCGCCCCCTACATTCTCCATACGGTTCAGAATATGCCACGCTTTCCGTTTTGCGGTACCTTTAAAAAGCATATGTTCTACAAAATGGGCTAATCCGTGTTCTTTTTCAGACTCGTCACGTGTACCCACATTTATGGCAAATCCACAGTAAGCAACTGCAGAATCGGAAGGTAGATGAACCATTCGCAGTCCATTCCCGAGTATCTCTGTATAATAGTGCATAATATTTCCGGCCGGTCTCTTTTTGAGGCAGCAAAAGTATAATTAAATATCTTCTTAACCAACATCTTTACCCCTATCAATTCATCAGAAACAGGTAATAATCAGAAACGAATGTAAAAGAGATATGTTTCTGAATATTTTTTCTATATTTGCAACAATATGTTTTAATTTTTTAAAATCCTACTCGCTATGTTTCAAATAGCGAAAGTAATCCGGAGTTGTTTTTTGCGAAAATGGTAAGAGGTGATAGTAAAAGTTTCGTTTACTGTAACCACATGTAACTATGTGTGAACAAAAATTTAAGATATGACAAATCACAAAACCAGTACTCCTGATAAACCAGTGATTGAGTACCTGCATTTTGCTCAGGGAATGAATATTTCAGGAGTATCAGATACGCATGAACTTATTTTTATTCTGACCGGACAATGCGAAATTGTTTCTGATATGTTTCCTTCTTTCCGGCTATTAACAGACCGATTTGTGTTTTTATCTTCCGGCACACACTTTCATATCTCTTTCCCTGAGGATTGCCGTATGTTGATTATGCGGCTGGACCCTTTTACAACGTTTTATGGCTTCTATACCATTAAAGAATTATATGAAGCACTACCGGAATATACATTACCGGAGAAGGTGGAACTATTGACAATGAATCCGCTTATCAGACAATTCTTCGATAATTTACATACCTATATCCGGGAAGGCATAAATCACCCGACTTTTCATGAGATCAAAATAAAAGAGCTACTTTTGCTTGTAAGCAAATGTTATAGTAAGAAAAAACTATGCCATTTCTTCAGGCCGGCTTTACATAGTGACTCCGTATTTATTGAATATATCCTCAATAACTGGAAAAAGACAGAGAATTTACTACATCTTCAACAGGATTCCGGCTACAATGAAGTTAATTTCATTAAAAAATTTGAAGATATATTCGGAACTTCTCCTCAAAAATGGCTCCAGGCCAAAAAGGCCTCAACTATCTTAGATGAAATTACCTGTACATATAAACCTTTTGAGTTATTGATAAAGGAATATGGCTTTGACTCGCCGGAACAATTCAGGGAGTATTGTCTGGTAAACTTTAACCAAACACCCGAATGCCTTAGGGGCGAATAAGATTGCTGAATAAAAGAATCTTTATGTACCTTTGCATAGGAATGATATAAAAAATGGAAGAAGACTTTGATATACGAAATACACGCGTACCGGACCAGGAAAGGGATTACGAAAATGCATTACGCCCGCTCTCGTTCCGGGATTTCAGCGGACAGAACAAAGTAGTAGAAAATCTTAAAATCTTTGTTATGGCTGCCCGGATGAGGAATGAAGCATTGGATCATGTACTATTACATGGCCCTCCGGGATTAGGTAAAACAACTTTATCAAATATAATTGCCAACGAATTAGGGGTAGGTTTCAAGGTAACCTCCGGACCTGTATTGGATAAACCGGGCGATCTGGCGGGTGTACTCACCTCACTCGAAGAGAATGATGTTCTTTTTATAGATGAGATACACCGCCTTAGTCCTGTTGTGGAAGAATACCTTTATTCAGCCATGGAGGATTACCGGATTGATATTATGATTGATAAAGGCCCCAGTGCCCGTTCAATCCAAATTGATCTTTCTCCTTTTACCCTGATTGGGGCAACCACACGGAGCGGATTACTTACCAGTCCGTTACGGGCCCGTTTCGGTATCAATATGCATCTTGAATATTACGATATGGAGACACTTACCCGTATCGTTTTGCGTAGTGCCGATATCCTGCAGGTAAAATGCGAATTAAATGCAGCCCGCGAAATTGCCTCCCGGAGCCGGGGAACTCCCCGTATAGCCAATGCGCTGTTACGCCGGGTACGTGACTTTGCACAGGTAAAAGGAACCGGAGAGATAGATAAGGCGATTGCCTGTTATTCGTTAGAGGCCTTAAATATAGACCGTTATGGCTTGGATGAAATAGACAATAAATTATTAACGATCATTATTGATAAGTTTAACGGAGGCCCTGTCGGACTTACTACGATTGCTACGGCCTTAGGGGAAGATCCCGGAACACTGGAAGAGGTGTATGAACCCTTCCTTATCAAAGAAGGTTTTATTAAAAGAACTCCCCGTGGGCGCGAAGTAACCGAACTGGCATATACACATTTAGGCCGCTCCAGAGGAGGAATGCAAGGATATATTTTTGAATAACAGCATGGCAACAGGCATGAAACGTCTCGCAAAAGAGACAACCATATACGGTTTAAGCAGCATACTCGGTAAATTTCTGAACTGGTTATTGGTTCCGATGTATGTAAGGGTATTACCTACTACCGGAGATTTCGGGATTGTAACGAATTTATATGCCTGGATTGCTTTACTGGTGGTGATTCTTACCTATGGTATGGAAACCGGATTCTTCCGGTTCATCAACAAAAAAGAAGAGGAACGGCCTCTACAGGTGTATACTACCTGCCTTGTTTCCCTGTTATGTACTTCTCTGCTTTTTATTATTATCCTTTTACTTTTTCTGCGGCCTATCAGCCAGGCTACAGGATATGCACAACATCCGGAATATATTGCTATTATGGGTATGGTAGTAGCCATGGATGCTTTTACTACCCTGCCTTTTGCTTTTCTGCGTTACCAGGGTAAAGCGGGCAGATTTGCCTTTCTGAAATGTCTTAATATATTTCTAAACATCGTTCTGAATGTCTTTTTCCTGGTCATATGCCCGTGGTTATATACACATCATCCGGAACTGATCAGTTGGTTTTATGTTCCCGATTATGGCGTGGGATATATCTTTATTGCCAACTTGTTAACGACTATTGCCAATTTACTATTATTGATACCGGAGTTTAAAGTGGCTCTTACCGAACGGTTTAACCCGAAGTTGTTAAAGCAGATATTAAAGTATTCCTTCCCAATCCTGTTATTAGGGATAGCCAGTATATTTAACCAGACAGCCGATAAAATACTTTTCCCTTTTCTTTTTGATGATCAGAGTTATGCACAGGGACAATTAGGTATTTATGGTGCCTGTTTCAAGATAGCAGTAGTTATGGTTATGTTTATTCAGGCTTTCCGGTATGCCTACGAACCGTTTATTTTCGCCCAGAATAGAGGAGGCGATAATAAACTGGCCTATAAAATGGCGATGAAATATTTCATCATTTTCTCGCTGGCTATATTCCTGGGGGCAATGTTTTATATGGATATCTTTAAACACCTGGTAAGTGCCAACTACTATGCAGGTTTGCGGGTGGTTCCGATCGTGATGCTGGGGGAATTCTTTTTTGGAATCTATTTTAATCTCTCCTTTTGGTATAAGATGATCGACGAAACCAAATGGGGAGCCTGGTTCTCGGCGATAGGATGTGTTGTAACCGTGGGTATTATCTTAGGGTTTGGCCCCCGTTACGGATACATGGCATGCGCATGGGCCTCTTTCTTCTGCAATTTATTAATGATGACCTTATCTTTTGTGATCGGTCAGAAAAAATATCCTGTTCCTTACGATTACAAATCGGCTCTGATCTATACAGCACTTGCTATTGTGCTCTATGGAGTTGCGATGATTCCTGATTTTCGCTCAGACTGGACAAGAATGCTTTACCGGACCCCAATATTTTTAATTTACATAGTGTTTGCAATAAAAAGAGATTTACCTTTGCGGGAACTTCCTGTTATCGGGAAATTCTTTAAATAGGTACATAATGAAAAACAGTTGGGTGTATAAACAGATCAGAGGCTTTTTTTCCCGTAATTTTGATGTCAGGCAGGAAAAAGAGAACGAGCAGGAAACGATCGAATCCATAAAAAAGGTGTTGAATTTAAAGGAACAAACCTTTGGGTTCTCATTTTTGCGATTCTGATCGCCTCTCTTGGACTCAACATGAATTCCACGGCTGTGATTATCGGCGCCATGTTGATTTCTCCCCTTATGGGCCCTATCATGGGATTCGGACTTGGTCTGGGAATTGCTGATGTTGGTCTGGTAAAAACAGCTTTCCGGAATTTTGCTATAGCTACCATAGTAAGTGTTATTACCTCTACCCTTTATTTTCTGATCACTCCTTTCAGTGAAGCGCAAAGCGAACTCCTGGCTCGTACCACACCTACCATATATGATGTATTGATTGCTTTCTTTGGTGGTTTGGCTGGTATTGTAGCCAGTTCTACAAAAAGTAAAGGGAATGTAATTCCGGGTGTAGCGATAGCTACAGCACTGATACCCCCCCCTTGTGTACAGCCGGATACGGGATAGCCAGCGGACAACTTTATTATTTTCTCGGAGCCTTCTATCTGTTTTTTATTAATACTGTGTTTATCAGTCTGGCAACATTCCTTGTGGTGCGGTTACTTAAATATCCCAAAAAAGTTTTTCTGGACAAACAACAGGAAACAAAAGTAACCCGGTATGTAAGTATCATCGTATTTTTCACGATCGTACCCAGCCTGTTTCTTAGTTATAATCTGATCCGCAGCAGCTACTTCAAAGAGCGGGTAAATAAATTTATAAACAATGAACTGGTCTTTACCAATACACAAATCATAAATAAGACAATTACAGATACCCGGGATAAAAAAGAGATCAAAGTGTTACTACTCGGAGATCCAATTCCGGAAACCATGATAGAGCATGCAAAGTTAAAACTGGATCAATACAATTTAAAAGGAGTAAATCTGGTGGTTCAACAGGGCTTAGGCCAGGAAAACATGGATATTAACGAGCTTAAAAGCCTTCTGATGCAAGACTTGTATAAAAACAGTGAAGAGGTATTGCGAATTCAGGCCATACAAATAGATTCCCTGAAAAGAAATCTGGAACTGTATAAAGGGTACGACAAACTCACGACCGACCTTCTACCGGAAATGAAAGTCCTGTTCCCTTCTATTGAAAAGGCATCCTGTTCTCATACTTATATTATGCACACTACTCAACAGGCAACGGATACGGTTATGTTGGTATACCTGAAAAGTAAAAACACTTTATCCGGCGAAGAACAAGCCAAATTAAAGGAGTGGCTGGCAGCACGTACAAATATGGAAAACATTAAATTACTAATAGAATAAACAGATTTTTATGAAAAAGTTATGGGCAGTATTACTGCTGGTGTTAACAGTGAATGTTTCCCGCGCCGATGAAGGCATGTGGGTATTGAAAGAACTAAACCAACAAAACATGGACCGGATGAAAGAGTTGGGATTGACTCTTTCTATGGAAGATCTTTACAACGAAAACAATCCCAGTATCAGCAACGCTGTGGTTATTTTCGGAGGAGGATGTACGGGGATAACGGTTTCGGAACAAGGATTGATTTTCGCAAATCATCACTGCGGATACGGAGCTATTCAACAATTAAGCAGTGTGGAACACGATTACCTGAAAAACGGGTTTATCTCGCAAAGTCTGGCAGAGGAATTACCTGTTCCGGGATTAAAAGTCCGTTACCTACGTGAAACAATAGATGTAAGCGAACAAATTCTTTCCCAGATAGATAGTCTGACAGACGAATACAAACGAATTGCGGCAGCCGATTCTATCGGGAATGAAATTTCCAAAAGTTATGAAGAGCAGGATTTTACCGCTGCCGATGTAATTCCTTTTTACAACGACAACAAGTATTTCCTTGTAGTTTATGATGTATACAACGATGTACGTATGGCATTTGCTCCCCCCAGCTCGGTAGGTAAATTCGGTGGTGATACGGATAACTGGATGTGGCCCCGTCACACAGGCGATTTCTCGGCTTTCCGTGTATATGCGAATGCAGAAAATAAACCGGCTGAATATGATGCAGCCAATAAACCGTATGTGCCCCAATATGTGGCTCCGGTAGCAACCGACGGATACCAGGCAAACGATTATGCGATGACCATTGGTTTCCCGGGAAGTACAAACCGCTACTTAAGTTCGTGGGGCATACAGCAACGGATTGAGAACAGCAACAAACCCCGTATTGAGGTAAGAGGTATTAAACAGGAAATCTGGAAAAACGCGATGAATGCCAGCGATGCCGTACGGATTAAATATGCCTCCAAATATGCAGGTAGTTCGAACTACTGGAAAAACTCTATCGGTATGAACCGTGGATTGGCTAACCTGAATATTGTGGAAAGAAAACAACAGGAAGAGGCCGCTTTCAATACCTGGGTTAACCAGACACCGGAAAGAAAAGCAAAGTATGGAGAGGTTCTGAACCTGCTGGAAAACGGATACACATCTACAAATTTGACCCGTGAATACCTTACTTATGCTACCGAAGCCTTTTTCAGTGGTGCCGAAATTATCCGTCTGGCACGGACCGTACAGAGTGTAGATGTAAAAGGTTCCACGCCGGAAGAGATTGATATTTTCCTGGAAGACCGTATCCAACCGTTCTTTAAAGATTACGAACCGGAACTGGACGAAAAAGTACTGGCTGCCATGTTGGATATTGCCCGGAAACGGATTCCTGCCGAATATCTACCCGACATTTATAAAACCATTGATAAAAAATTCAAAGGGGATTATAGCAAATATGCGGCAGACCTTTTCCGCAAATCAGCTCTCACGTCTTACGAAAGTGTTGCCGCGATCCTGAAAGATCCGAAGTTGTATGAAAAATCTAAAAAAGACCCGGCAACCGAATTGAGCCTTTCTGTACTGATCTCGTTGTTTGATCTGCAACATGCTATAGGCGACGCACAATATGATATTGCCAAAGGAGAACGTTTGTATTTTGCAGGCTTAACAGAGATGCATCCGGACCGCTCTTTCTATTCGGAAGCAAACTTCACCATGCGTTTAAGTTACGGTAGCATTAAAGGATACCGCCCTTACGATGCTGCATGGTATGAGTATTATTCTACCGACAGGGGTATCCTGGAGAAAGAGGATCCCGAAAGCGATGAATTCTGGGTACAACCGGAAATTCTGGACCTGATCCGTGCAAGAGATTTCGGACCTTATGCCGACGAGAACGGCGATATAAACCTCTGCTTCCTGACCAATAACGATATTACAGGAGGAAACTCCGGAAGTCCGGTATTCAATAAAAACGGTGCCCTGATTGGTCTGGCCTTCGACGGAAACTGGGAAGCAATGAGTGGCGACATCGCCTTCGAACCGGACCTCCAACGCTGCATCGCCGTAGATATCCGCTACATGCTATTCATGATCGACAAATGGGCCAACTGCCCCCGGTTATTAGAAGAACTGACATTCACCACTTCGAAAATAGAAGAAGAGGTAGAGGTTGTAGAAATTACGGAGTTATAATAGTATTTTTTCCTTCTCAAAAGAGAAATAAGAAAGCCGCTTCTATTGAATTAGAAGCGGCTTTTTATAGGATCTCCCGAATCCCCCCTTTAGGGGGTTAGGGGGTTACTTCACAAAACGTAAAACAATATCCCTATCTTCCCTACGGTCTGAATCCGAAGCGCTGGCAGGATGTTCTGCATACTTTTCTCCAACACCTGTAGTTTTTACAACCTGCGAACCTACACCGGCTTTTTCCAAAAGAGATTCAATATATTTGGCACGTTGTTCCGAAAGATCCATATTGGCATCTTCTGTACCTACCCGGTCGGCTTTACCAATGATCATTATTTTCGCATTTTTATAATCTTTCAGGATAGACGCGATATTATCAATCTGTTGTTGAGAATTGCCTAACAAATTGGTAGAACTACCAAATTCAAAAGAAATATTATCAAACTCAAATGTTTTCTTTTCCAGATCTGCGGCAGAAGCATTTTTATATGCGTCAGAATTCAGGTAATTAACCATTTGTTCTTCAAGACCGCCACGGTAAGCTTTTAATGAATCGCCATTGTTCAGGTAAACATTGGTAGAAATACGTTCTCTATCCGTATTTATATCTGTTACATCCCGTTCGGTTGTATCTACCGGAGCTACATAAGTCTCACTATAGGACACATAATCGTCTTCATAATGTTTTTTGTTGCACGATCTCCACCAGAAGAACAACAACAGCAATAAGGCAAGCAACAACAGCCATTTCCACCAGCCACCGCCTTTTCTCGGTTCATCGTCTACATATACCTTTTTATCTGTATCTGCTACTCTGTTGATTCTGGTTCCCATATCAGAAACCGATGATAATCCGAATAGATTGGCAATACCGGAAGGAACAAATCCCATAAAGCTATGTCTCTCCTCATTCAGTTGGCTGAGAAGACCAGACAGGCTGTATCCGTTGGTAGCCAGTTTATTTCCTAAAAAGCCGGCCACTACCGGTGCAATAATATTCACCAGTTTATTGGCACTCCCTTTGGATACACCGGATGTAGCAGAAATTACATTGTCGAACTCATTTTTTCGATCCCAGAATAGCACCCAGAAAATCATTCCCGATGCTTTTCTGTTTCATACTAATATTATTAGCAAACAATCCGTTCAGATCAGTAAGCATATTAGATCTGCCTGCATCCTCCAGAACTGTTTTCAATGTAGAGGTATCTCCTTTTTGCAATAATGCGGCTAATAGACTGGCAATAATAGTAGAAGAAGCTGTAGACACTTTAGCACTATCCTCACCTAAAAGAGAAGCAGCTTTAGCGGTCAGCTCCGGGGTCACCAGTGACTTTAATGAATCAAATATTCGTAACATACGCTTTATATATTAATGATTAATCAATAATTTCATTGTATCTATAACAATATAAAGCGCATTAAGTTTTTAAAGAAAAAGAAAAGGTACTTTAACCACTTCTCAGCGATAGACAGTTACCAGACAAGGTGTTGAAACTCTTTTCTTCCACTCCTGTACATGGGCAAACCATTCTTCTTTTGTGGGATATCCGAATGTTTCCTTCAAAGATGTAAAAGTGATATGGTAATTAAAATAGTTCTTCTCGGGAGCCTGCAGGATATACAAATAATTTACTTTGTCCTGCGTTTCCTCTTTTACAAGCTTTTGGGGGATATTAACTGTAAAAGCCAGCTCATCCGGTTTGCCGTCGCCGGTCAGATCGTCCAGTTGCGAAGCAATTTCAACCGTACCGTCCCGCACAACAGCAGACCGTACCCGGAATCCCGGATCAGGTTCATGTAGCTTTATAACAACAGGTTCGCCGGTCCGTTCCGCATCATCCGGATTATTCACTTCTACCCGGAAAGTAAGTGTTTCCTGGGCCAATAGACCGGCTGCACAAATAAAGATCATAAAAAGCATACCTATGATCTTTTTTGAATAGGTTAATTTTCTCATGGAATTCCGTTACAATTAGATGTTTACATCACAAAGATAGGAATCCTTCCGGAATAACGAAATTTATCATTTTTCCATTTTTTGTAATTTTTTATTGCAGAAAAAGAAAATAGTTATACTTTTGCACCGCATTTAACCCGGGATATATGTAGTTATTTTATAGTATTAAACTAATTTCTTTAATTAATCATGAATTGTAAAAAGTTTATTGCACTCTGTGTGAGTGTGATCGCATTGTGTACAGCTTGTAGCGACGAAAAACAATCCTCGTTAGACATTAACAGTATTAAAGGTACAACCGTAGTAGAAGGAAAAGTTTCATATGATTCCGGCGATATTAAAACAGTAGAAGGTGAAATCAAACCGAATCAATATTCGGCTGCTGCCGGAAAAACCGTTTATCTGCATCTGGAGCTAAGTAGTCTGAACAGTGAAAACAGTGAAGAAGGCGGATACGAAGGCAGACTGGTATATACCACTACTACAAACAACGACGGTAGTTTTGAAATTGAAGTTCCGGCCAATAATAAAGGAATCGGGTACAAAATCAGTATCGAAGGTTTCAAAGCACAACGAAGCGAGTATAATGCTGAGAAAGATAACTTCGTATATAAAAACTACTATTTTTCGAATATAGAGGTGGAAGAACTTAAAGCTTTTGAAAATTTAGGCGTATACAAAGAGATCAAACTGGGTGAGGGTAGAATGACCCTGATCGACTAATTTTCTTAACCCATTTATTTTATTGAATCAATGAAAAAAAATAAGTATGGTTCTGTGTGTTATCTTCTTTACACAGATGATGACCGCACAGGATAAATTCAAAGAAGAATATCTGCCTAAACAGGGAGATTTCGGGATTGGTTTTGATGCTCTGCCTGTTTTTCGTTACATGGGAAATGCGTTTAACGGATATGGTACAGACGGTAATTTCAACAACATGGACCTGTGGGGTGGTACACCGGCTGTTCCTGCCAAAAATGGTATGATCAAACCTGCCGTATCAATTATGGGTAAATATATGCTTACCGATCATGTGGCTTTACGTGCCAACGTGGGGATCATTGTAAATAATCGCAAAAGAGCCGATTATGTAACGGATGATGAAGCTGTTGTAATTGACCCGCTTTCGGAAGAAAAAGTAGTAGACTGGTACAAAAGCAAACAAAAACGGAGTGAATATATCGTTAGGAAGTGAATACCGCCGTGGTTACAAACGGGTACAGGGTATATTCGGTGGTAGTGTATTATTCGCTTCACAAAAAGAAAGAATGGTTGCCAACTGGGGAAATGAAATGACAGTAGTGAACCAGATGCCTTCGTACAGCGACATTATGGCTGAAGCAGGATTGATAAATGGCAATCGCCGTTTCCTGGAAAAGAAAAACAGTACACAGCATTTTCTGGGTCTTACCGGACATGTAGGTATTGAATACTTTTTCACAAAGAAAATGGCCCTGGGAGCGGAAGTAAACCTGACTCTATACAAACAGTTCGGTTCACAGTCTTTCAATAAATACGAAGAATACATTGTTGCCAATAACACAGTAGAAGAAAGAACAAAGTTATTAGCACCCGGAGATAGCGGTTTCTATTTCGGAACAGATAACCTGGGAGGTTCTCTTTACCTGATGTTCTATTTCTGATAAGATCGTTCCTAATCATACAAAAAAGCTCTTGCTGTTAATCAGTAAGAGCTTTTTTATGTTATCTTTACAGCAAATCTAAACAGCAATCTAAACAGTTTCACAATAAATTATCAAACCATGAAGAAGTTTATATTAGTAAGCGCTTTGCTTAGTTTATGGAGCGGGCAGTTATTCGCCCAACTATCCCTCTTTCCTACGCCAACAAAACAAATCGTACAAAGAGGTGAGTTTTTAATTGGTAAAGATATCCGTATATCGGGTAATGGCGGCTATGCCAGCCGCATCGCCAAAGATGCAAAAACTACAATCTCTACTCTCTCTCTTGCTGACAGTAAAAGTTCCGGACAGATTGAATTCCTGCTAAAACCGGAAGAAAAGCTTCCGGAAGAAGGGTACAGGTTATCTGTTACAACAGACAAAATCACGGTTCTGGCATCTACAGAACGGGGCCTTTTCTATGGTAAAGAGTCGTTGGTGCAACTGGTCCGCTTTGGTAAAGGTACTGTACGTGCCTGCCGTATAGAAGACGCGCCACGGTATAAATGGCGGGGGTTTATGCTCGACGAAAGCCGTCATTTTTTCGGTAAAGAGAAGGTGAAACAGTATCTGGATATTATGGCCTCGCTGAAACTAAACATCTTTCACTGGCACCTGACCGACGAACCAGGCTGGCGGATCGAAATTAAACGGTATCCGAAACTGACTACGACCGGTTCTATCGGTAACTGGCACGATCCGGAAGCTCCTGCCACATTCTATACCCAGGAAGAGATTAAAGAAATTGTAGCCTACGCAGCCGAACGGCATATCACGATTATTCCGGAGTTCGATATGCCGGGACATGCTACAGCCGTATGCAGAGCCTATCCGGAAGTGTCCGGTGGTGGCGAAGGCAAATGGAAACACTTCACGTTCCACCCCTGTAAAGATGAAACCTACGAATTTATCAGCAACATTCTGGATGAAATTGTGGAATTATTTCCTTCTCCCTATATCCATATCGGAGGGGATGAAGTACACTATGGCAACCAAAGCTGGTTTACCGATCCGGAGATTCAGGCTTTCATCAAAGAGAACAACCTGGTAAACGAAACCGGACTGGAACACTATTTTATCCGGCGTGCAACCGATATAGTAGCCTCTAAAGGGAAAAAAATGATCGGTTGGGACGAAGTTATTGATGCCGGTCTTTCGCCGGAGAAAGCAACCATTATGTGGTGGCGGCATGACCGCAAACATCAATTGGTGAAAGCACTGGAGAATGGTTTTGAAGTAATTATGACACCGCGCCATCCATTGTATGCCGACTTTTTTCAACACGCCGGCCACCGGGTAGGCAGGTATTGGGGCGGATACAATCCGATAGAAGATATTTACCTCTTTCCCGACCCGGTTGCGCACCTGATGAAAAACTATGAAGATCAGGTATTAGGGATGCAGTTCTCACTATGGACAGAACGGGTAGCAGACACAAACCGTCTGGATTTCATGGTTTTCCCACGTCTGGTAGCCGTAGCCGAATCGGCCTGGACAGCAGCTAAAGCAAAAGAATACAGCGTTTTCATGCGTAAACTGCCCCGTTTCCTGGAATACCTGGAAGAGTTAGGTATCTACTACTTCAACCCCTTCCGACCCGACGCCCGTCCCGAACCCACTGCCCCCGAAAAAGAAGACATCCTGCAACACGGATAAGACATGCATATTTTTTAGTTTTTCTGCTGGCCTTTCGCTGGCGCAGATTTAAATCTGTGCCTAAATTAACAGCCGTAAAGAAGCATAACTGGTCGAAGAGGATTTGGAATCAGTCGTGGTCGGAAGATTTTCAAGTGTTGATTCTGTTTCTTTTTCCCCTCCCCGGGAGCTACTCTGTACACGCATCTTTTTCAGGCCGTAGGCCTATTCTATCTTAGGCCCCGGCAACGCCGGGGTTTAAGTGAAAAGTAGGATATTTCGCTCCGTAGGAGCAGTATAGTATAAAAAGAACCGGAAGTAACCATCTTATTTTAGTTTATACCTCACTATGCTGGGCTTCCAGCCCGAAATATAGACGCTGTTATCCACCCCCAGCGTTGCTGGGGGCTAAGATATATAACCCTCTACGAGGGTGAAAAGATGTGTGTTGAAAGTAGCCCCGGGAGGGGTTAAGGGGTTATTCTCACTTTCTTTAGATCGTTCATTGCGTTGATTGCGGGTAGGTACATTAATTCTACTTTGGCCGGGTTCAGGTGATAGGTTCCGGTGAAACGTGGCAACAGATCTATCGTAAATGTATATTTCCCTTTAGCCAACTGCCGGCAGAAAATAACCGTCTTTTCTTTGAAATATTCCCGGTGCACTTCGTTGTAATAAAATTGCTTTTTGGTGGCATAACTACAACCTGCAGGAACAGGTACCTCAATCATCACATATTCGGAATTTTCTTCTTTGACCTCTACGTCAACAATCAATCTGACAGGTGTGCCTGCCTCTAAACGGTTTTCTTCTCCTTCAAAACGGGTAGAGATATCGAATGCATCTGTGGAATACCCTTCCGTTTTAAGCTGATATATCCAGGACGAATAGATAACCGGAACTCCCTCCTTCTTCTGAACCGTCAGTGTTTCGCCGTCACGCAAAACAGTCTCGTACTCCAGGGTAGTATGTTCCCGGTTCTCTTTTCCGGACAGTGCCAGGCGTACCGGAGTTTGTGATTGACTGCCCTCTGCAAGCAGGTCGGGCATAAGAGTAGAAAGAATAGTGGCAGACTGATAAGTATTCCAGTAATTTGCCCGTGTAGATAAAATATACATTTGCATCTCCTCTTTCATTGTATGCAGGACAGAGTCATTGCGTATCAACCGGTAGGCAAGCAATGTTTTAGCCAGCCGGTCGTTTCGCCAGTTATCTCTTATATTATCATCACAATATATTTGTCCGGTCGTTGTTTTATGTAAATAAGGCATCAAACTATCCTTTTCAAAGTACAATCCCTGTTGTTGCCGTATTTCCCACAACCATAACTTCTGCATCAGATACGAATTCTTTACTTTTGTTTTTCTTTCTGCTATTTCCCGCTGGCGGATCTCTTCCTCAAAATAGTCCACTATCTTTTCATAATTCTGTGGTACCCCCAGGAAGATAAAATATGTAGGATCTCAATATCATATAAATTACTATACCGGTAGGGAAGTGTTTCCATATAATCATTTTTGGCCCACTTCAATGGTACATTTACTTTGTATCCGGCATCCTGCGCCATTCGAAGGCTGTTAATAATATGAGCCGACATCCAATAAGAGGTAGCCTCGCTATTTCCCCACCACGACCAGAGTTGTTCTTTATTTTGATTGCGCAACAAACGGGATATAATTTCATTTACCTGTCTATCATACCTGAATTTCTTTCCCTGATATTCTGTATAGAGTTTATATTGGAGCAGGCCTACCAGCTTGGAGGCCAGTTGTTCGTTGCAGGCATACGCATACCCTATCAGGTAATTAGCCACATCAACATATATATCCAAAGCGTTTCCACTGATTCTGACATGAACTTCTTCGCCCGGCTGCGCTTCTATTTCAACCTGTTCACCGTTTTTCAGTATGCGCAGATCACCGCCGGCAATTACAGTACCTACAGGCTCCACCGGGATCGTACGTTCTTCCCCGTCCTTATATCCGTCATTGCGGGTAAACAGGAAAGTTGCCGTCAGGCTGTCTGTCGAAACAGGATTTAGTGGCAAACGTCGCTGCCAGAGTGCTTCCAACGAAACCGGGACAGACTGAAGGGTATCTCCATTCACACTGTACACCATACTTCCTTCTATCTGTTTATCCTGTGTATAATTGCGTATGGTTGCTGCCGCCCGGGCAGAATCTCCCTGCACAAGGAATTGAGGCATTTTTAGTTCGCCCATTAACGGTTTGTACGATCTGATCGAATGGCGAAGGGTTCCGGTTTCCAGTTTCCGGTTCATTGCATACACAACAGCATTCCACTGAGTGATATTATCCGGTATGGTTACTTTAAAGGATGCTTTTCCTTTTTTATCGGTATAAAGCACAGGCTGCCAGAACCCGACATCCGAAAAGTTACGGCGCAGCCCATTCAACAGAAGCAACTCCTTATAAAGTTGGTTTTCTGCCTCATATTCTATTTCACCGGCTTCAACTTGATAAACAGGAGCAGGCATGGCTCCATACGAATCATAAGAAACCGTTCTCATTGCTCCGATAACCGTACTTTTCTTTTGTACACCATATCCTACAACAATCGTTTCTTCCAGCATATGGAATTGTTCTTCCAGAGTTACCCCCATATATGTATTCGGATAAGCTTCGACCTGAAGAGTAGTATATCCTATATAAGCAAATTCAAGTTGATAAGTTTCTCTTTCCGGCAATCCATAGAGGTTAAGAGTGAACTTCCCATCTAAATCAGTGATTGTTCCACAGGTAGTTCCTTTCACTACTACAGATCCTCCAATAATAACTTCGCCATTCTGATCGGTTACTATTCCTTCTATTTTATCCCCCGGTATCAAAGATTGTTCGTAGGCTCTTACCGAATAATTACTCCGGGAATGCTGATCCGGATTCCAACTGTCCTGCATCATACCCATTCTTTTTACCCAGCTTTCCGATTCTTCCCGGGCAGGTAATAGGGGGTTTCCATACATTTTATTATATATATAACAACCCGGCGAAATGGGGACATTCTCTGTTACGCGGTATTGGCCATTCTCATAAACCAGATAGATATCATACGTACCGGCAGGCAGAGCCGTGTTATCCCCTTTTCCCAGTGTAAGTTGCTTCGGATGAACAATTGTTTGAGCTGTTTCTCTATCATAAAACACAACTCCTGCTATTGGGCTGTTCATCTTTATTGTTTCTAATCCGAGTTGTAATTTCAAACCGGGCCTGAAAACAGAGAATTGTGCCGGTTGCATATATTCGCTCACAACGGATCTGTCAAATAAACACTGTATGGAATCGGCTGTAATATGAAAATCATGGAGATATTGCAGGTTATCACCCTCTAAAAATTGAAGTGGTTCAGGGAATGCCGGCCCCATAGGATACTTATACACCACATTCGGTTCATAGTCGTACCTGAAACCACCCTGATGCATATATTCAACACCTCCCATATAAGAAGTTCTACCGGGAGTAAAAGGCCCATACAACACAGTGGTAGCTTGTCTACTATCCAGCCTGAAATGAACCGGATATTTTTTCTCACCGCGGCTCAACCATGTATATAGATTACCAGTCCTTACCGGAATTTCAGAAATTAAGGAGCTGTATTTTTCTCTCTCTTTAGATGTAAAGAGATAATGTTCGTGATTTTTGTAGCGGCTGCTGTTGGGCATATCCAACCGGCTGATATGTTCCGGCAGCGAATCACGATCCATACTTAAAATTGTTTTCTTACCCGGTTCAAAGCAGATAGAATCAATAGTAAGCACCCGGTCATGAAGCCTTAAAGTAATTTTATGGAACTCTTTTGCTGGTACTACATAGGTAGTATCAATAATCAGGGGATTTTCTCTGTTCAGACCCACAACAAGTGAAGGAGATGTGCTTACATGAAACGAATACCCCTGTATATGATTGGTCCAGGAAAACCAGACAGGTTTATCATCCAATTCTATCACATAAACCTGAACGGATTTACCTTTGTGCATTACGAAAGGGGCAAACTGTGTTAAACCATCCGGAGCAGGTTCGGTATAAACAAACAGATTCCCCTGCGGATAGGAGAACCGGAAGTAATCCATTGTATCCAGCCGGGCATACTGGTTCCAATACGTATAATCAAGCGGTATAGTAGCTGTAGCCTCCGGTTCTGCCAGTTCATACACCGGTCTCTCTCCCCGTCCGGTAGCAGGCGGCCCGTAATAAGGAAGATCAGGGAGATAATAATCCAGCAATTTATTATAAGCCAGGGCAGTCAGGTCTACATTTTTTACCGGATTGCCATACATATCTTTTATACGGATAGTCGTTTCAATCTCCTGCCCGGGATACACCCTGTCCGGCAGATCGGTCTCAATCTGTAAATTCTTCTTTGCCGGGAAAAACCCCTCCCGGGTAGATTCTTCCTCTTCCCCTAACCGGTAAAAAACTTCGACAAAATAAACATAGTCCATACTGGCATCCGGAATCGTTTCCTCCAGTTCCTTCCCAAACCCTTTTCTGACCAACCTGGCCCCTTCATATATATACCATGAAAACTCTATCCCTAAGGGATTCTCTGCTTTTACAGAAAAGTTCCCTCCGGAAAATCCCCCTTCCAACTCCATTTCACCGGTTAAATCAGCCGGTGTAAAACTTTTTGAAAGATTCAACCCCGGTACATTTATCGTATATCGTTTACGGTACTGCTCAAAAGGAATTGTATAAGGCAAAGAAATTGCACGGCTCGTATCTTCATCGTCCAAATAAAGCAATGCATCCTGTTCAACCGGCCTGCCACGTTCCAAAAGTTCGAACTTTAGCATCGTATCCTCTACAGAACCGGTGATTGTATTATTTTCATAATAAAAAACAGCATTCAGTTCGCGGGTCAACGGCTGGTTATCCGGAGTTTTTACCATTACCTCTACCTGATAGGATACATTGGCTTTGCCAAACAGGTAAGCCGGTATGTTTACTTCCGTAGCACCGTCATTATCCAGTTGCAAAGACTCCTTTAACACCGTATCCGGTAAAATATATAAATCATCAAATAGTTTATTTATGCCTGAAAAAGTAACAAGCACTTCGGCGTGGGCATCGGGTAAAGTCAGTCCGTTTGCATCCGTAGCATGAATCCGCACACTATTGGTTTCCGGATAAAAATGTGTATTTGTTGCCAGTTTTACTTCCACCGTATTATCAAACAACTCATAATCTTCGTACCGGAAATGGGTAGCAGCCACAATCCATCCCCTTTTATCTGTCAGTTGCAGGCTATAATTTTGATCCAGGCGAATATCCAATGAATCATGTAAGGAAAACTCGCCCGTATAATTGCCGGGATGATTTGAATTTACCTTTTGGATCAATTTACGTTCGTTATATCCTTTAGTAAGCCACAGATCCAGTTCACTTTTCAACGCCTCCCGCTGTTTGTTTAGCGCATAGGATTTAAAACGGATATTTTCACCCGGTTTATATTTATTCTTATCCGTGATCATATAACTGTAAAATCCGGCCTGGAATGATTTCTCCATCCGGAATAGGAACGGTTCCGGTAAGGGAACTGCTTCCGGAGATCCAGAAAAACAGTAAATCCATCCAGTTCGACAGTCAATATACGCTTCCCCTGATAACTTTTTTCGGCTACACTATACGTTTGTGTAGCGGCATCAAACTCCACCCGCGTATCATAATACTCTTTATACGGACTTTCCGGATCTGCCAGATGAAAATTTTTAATCCGCACCTTTGCATCCGGACGAATAGCATCACCGGCATCAATTACCTGAAGTGTCAGGCATCCGTATTCCTGAAACAGAAATACCTGAAAAGGCATCGCCGGGGCATAACGAAGCGTTACCTGGTCTTTATATAGGTTGGCGTATACAAAATGTCCTTTATGCGGGCGTTCATTGCGTTCCCACTCATGCTCGTCCGTAAAAGTAGCAACAGGCCTGAGCAGAAAGAGTGCTTTCGATAATTGTTTCTTATCGTCCGCATACCTGAAAAGGTTTTCTACCTGCGCGGTATTCAGTTCAAAAACAAAAGTGCAGCCGGGAGACAACTTCCAGTCCTTTGTCTGGCCCTGCATACAGGGTGCGAACAACAGATAAAAAGCTATAAAAACGACAGTCCTGTAAACAGTTAGTTGGTTCATAGAGTGTTGCCTTAAACGGTACGACATAAAGATACAATTTATTTGTTTGCTAATACCCCATAGAGCACAAAAGAAGCAGAATTCCATAAAACAACAGAAAAATAGTCACGACTTCTATAAATTCTTTTCATAAGTAAGTAAATTCAGGCTCGTAAGTTTCTAAATTTACCACCCGGTTGTAAAATATTACGTCGCGGTGATAATTCGTTACTACCGGGACGTAACTTTTTATCACCGGGACGTAAATCTGAAAACTTATTGACAAAAATCTAACAACTGCGGGAAAGAAATTTGAAAGGTAACGAGACAGAATCTGATCATCCGGAAGAATATTTTCCTTTTTTGACTCATATTTCTCCTTTTTTGATTGATATTATACCCTATGAAATGAACCCTTTCTCCTATTTTTGATTAAAAATTAATTGTCTATGAAACGAACCTGCTTTATCGCAGGTTCTGTATATTAAAATTTGATTGTATGAAAAAGCTAATCTTATTCTCTTTTCTACTTTTTTTATTGCCTCGCCGCAGGCACAGGTCTCTTTTGGGGTACCCACTTCGATCAACGATAACTGGAAGTTTCATCCGGGAGATGTACAGGAAGCTGTATCACCGGGATTCGATGATGAAAAATGGCGTTCAGTCGATCTTCCACACGACTGGAGTGTAAGGGAACCGTTGAGCCCTTCACTGGCCAGTGGAACCGGATTCCTTCCGGGAGGTATCGGCTGGTACCGCAAAACCATTTCGATTCCGGAATCTGAAAAAGGCAATAAAGTATTCCTCTATTTTGAGGGGGTGTATAATCGCAGCGAGGTTTTTATTAACGGACATTCGTTGGGAAAACGTCCAAACGGTTACATTTCTTTTATGTACGACGCAACTCCCTATATAGAATATGGTAAGGAGAACCTGATTTCTGTACGCGTAGACCATAGCCGTAGTGCCGATTCACGTTGGTATACCGGTTCCGGAATTTACCGGAATGTATGGTTGGTTTACAGCAATCCGGTACATATAGACCAATGGGGAGTATATGCGTATCCCGAACAGGCTACTAAAAGCCGGGGTAAATTAGCTGTGGAAGTTTCTGTAAAAAACGAATCAGCCGGAGATGCTTCCTTACAGATTGTTAATGAGTTATTGAATCCCGCCGGACGTTCCGTAGGACAGAATAAACAAACTGTTAAGGTAAAAACGGGTGCCACCGGAAAAGTCAGGAGCACAATCCATGTAAGTAATCCGGAACTATGGGATTTGGATAGCCCTGCTCTGTATACACTAAAAACAACTGTTCTGCAAAACGGACAGGTAATTGATGCGACAACTACTACAACCGGATTCCGCACCTATACATTCGATCCTGATAAAGGATTCGCCCTGAATGGAAAATGGATGAAAATGAAGGGTGTTTGTATCCACCACGATGCCGGCGTATTGGGTGCTGCGGTACCCCGCGAAGTATGGAAAAGACGGCTTCTTACCCTGAAAGAAATAGGTTGTAACGCAATCCGTACCAGCCACAACCCGCAGGCTCCGGATCTGTATGATCTGTGCGACGAACTGGGATTATTGGTAATGAACGAAGCGTACGATGAATGGGAATTCCCCAAACGTAAATGGATTGAAGGCTGGAATGTAGGTACACCCGGCTTCGACGGTTCCTATGACTTTTTCGAAGAATGGGGAGAAAAAGACCTGATTGATATGGTTCTTCGTGACCGTAACCATATTTCAGTATTTGCATGGAGCATCGGTAACGAAGTAGACTATCCGAACGATCCTTATTCGCATCCTGTTCTGGACGGCGACGGTACGTTTACACAGGCTATGTTTGGAGGATATCAGAAAGAGGCTCCGGATGCGATGAGACTGGGAGATATTGCCAAACGGTTAGCCGCCGTAGTAAGACAATATGATAACCGTGCTGTTACCGCAGGATTGGCGGGGGTAGCCATGTCGAACGAAACAGAATATCCCGGTGCGTTGGATATTGCCGGATATAACTATACGGAAAGCCTTTACCGGATAGACCACGAGAAATATCCGGAACGGGTTATTTACGGAAGTGAGAACCGCCACGATATGGAAGCATGGAAAGCAGTAAGGGATAACGAACATATTTTCGGGCAGTTCCTGTGGACAGGTATTGATTACCTGGGGGAATCCGGCCGTTGGCCCTCCAGAGGATTTTATTCCGGTTTACTCGATTTTGCAGGTTTCATTAAACCCCGTGGCTATTTCAGAAAAGCGTTATGGAGTAACGAGCCCTCTATCTACCTGGGAACATACATCCCTCGTAGCGAACGGGGCTGGGGTAACTATATTTCGCAGGACGCATGGCCCATATGGAACTATCCCGAAGGAGAAACCGTACGTGTAGTATGTTATACCAACGCAGCTAAAGCAAAACTGGAATTAAATGGCGTAACTATTGGTGAAACAAAAGATTACAATGACGAAAACGGAATCATCTATTGGGATGTTCCTTACCAGGCAGGAAAACTGGAAGTAATTGGTTACGACTCAAATGATAAAGAGACTTCCCGGTATGCCATTGTATCCTCTGCACGCCCCTATGCATTGCAGGTTACGGAAGCAGATACACACATATCGAAAGATAAAGGTGTTGCCCACATTACCGTACAGGTGGTAGATGAAAAGGGCATCCCGGTGATGATCTCTGACGACGAACTGTTTTGCCACATACAGGGACCCGGAAAATTATTAGGTCTCGAAGCCGGCAACAACAGCGACATGACTGACTATACAGACAACAGGCACCGCGTATTCCACGGCCGTATCATGATTTATGTACAGGCACAGGAAGAAGGCGAAATCAAAGTAAATCTAACAGCTCCCTGGCTTAAAGCAACCGAAGTAACTATACAAGCTAAATAATATGCAGTCCTTCAGAGGCTGAGGCAAAAACGATTGTTAAAGGTTTGCCCGAAACGGTGTGGTAGAGATACCACGCCGTTTTTTATTTTCCACAAATCCTTTACAAATCCTAAAAGGATACTCTATCCTATCCCGGAACAAAGCCCTGGATGATAAGGTGTCAACAGGGGAACTTTGGATTAGGGGAGTTGTACTCCCCGCCTGTTGAGTCTTCGGATTTGTAATCCGTTACTGCTCTCAACTTAAACTTTACTTCTTACAATATGGGATTGGGAAATCCTTAGTCTTAGAGAACGGGGAGTACAACTCCCCTTAATCCAGAATTATAAGTCCTGAAAGGACGCCCTATCCTAGCCCAGGACAAAGTCCTGGGTGTCAGGGTACCAACCGGAGTGAGTCCTGTAAGGACGGCATAATAAATTATTCAT
>JAJQAZ010000143.1 GCA_021203545.1 Tannerellaceae bacterium
CTCTTTAAAATGCCAGACGAAAGGGATATTTAAAAATTATTTTTTAATGTGTAAATAGTATTGTATATAAAATCTATACCATGCATATTGGATATACCATAAATGATATCTGGGTTGATATTTTTTATTTCTTCCACCCAGTTACTTGTAAAAGAGATATCTTGGATATTTCCAAAAGGTAATTTTCCTACAGTATGAAATGCATAGGGAGGATTAGGTAGCAAAAAACCATATAGTTGATGTCCGGCTTCCTCTAATGCATATGCTCTTTCAGGATTATAAGAAAGTTCTCCAAGTAAGAGAATTTTAAGAGATTTTTTAGCTGGGATTACTTTTTTGCGGAACTTTTCATATAGCTTTTCTTCATCTACAAATTTATTTTTATGAGCTCTAATTTTTATAGGATTTTGTATTTTATAATAACTTCTATATCGATTAATATTACCTCTAAATTTTTCACAAATAATAGAATGCCTCTGGGTATAATGGATAGTCCAAAAACAGGTGATTTGAAAAGTAGCCCTAAAAGTCCCTTTAGAAACCAGTTTATTCCAGTACATCAAAAAAAGATCCTCTGTTACATATTCCTTTCTTTCAAGCCATTTATCCTCTGTCTTTTTATGACAAACCTGAACTAATTGGAGCGCATGTTCATTTTTACCCAGAATATTTTCAGTATCTCCGGAGTACTCCAATGAATTATTAGAACCATACTCAACACCAGAAAATACCAGTACAGTATCCTCTGATTTTTCCAATTCTTCTTTCATTGATAATAGGTGGTTTTCATAATAAAAATCATCAGAGGGTAAATAAGCAATGTAATCATACTTTGCTTTTTCCAGTCCTTGATTTATAGAATAACCTAAACCTTGATTGGTTTCATTTTCAATATATTTTACTTTTGGATTTTGTAAAATATCTTTTATATATTCATCTAAATTACTAGTACCATCATTTATAATAATCAATTCCCAGTCTTCATAGGTTTGTTTTTCTAAACTAGCAAAAGCACGACGAATAAATGTCTGCTGATTATATGTGGGCATTAAAACCGAAATACCTGTAACCATACATGGATTAAAATTAAAGTGAAAGTTAATATAATTTGAATCGTTCCAAACAGCAAACATGCCATTCGGAACGATTACTTTTTAGATATAGGCTACAATTTTACATCCACCAACTCCTACGGGTGAATAATTACAATTTGTTCCTATACCTCCATAATTGGAATAATTGGTTCCATACCAATATCCTCCGGTAACTTCCTCCGCCTCGTTAGAGGTAAGGTAATCCAACTCTGCCATTTTATCTTTGACAGACATCTTTCCTACTTTCTTCATAGGCATTAAAAATTAGATAATTTATAGTTGCTCTTTTGGGCTTATCTTAGTCATCTGGTTTCTGCAAAATTGAAATACAAAACTTTTTGTTTAAAGTTGAATTACTTAATTACCGAAACCACATCATATTTTTATTGATACATACCTAAAGTAGCTTTCGAAAAGTCAAAAACAACTCTGTTATATCTTTTAAGTAAATTAAGACCAGCAAATCCGTCAATATTTATAGTTTCTGAAGTAAATTTTTTATCTTTTTCAAAACCTTCTCCATCTACAACAAATATTTTTGGAATAGTAATCGCATTTGTTCCGATTGAAAAATTAATATCACTTAGTTGATAAGAATTAAAATTTAAAATACCACCTACGGACATCCAATTGAAATTTCCTTCTTCTTTTTCACCAAATGAATCTGCATATTTTTCATGAAAACGAGAACTGATAACCAGATCAATATTTGTTGCACCTGTGTCCATTGTAAGAGTACTAAGATTATTATTCATATTTCCATTAAAACAGAGGTTTCCATCAATGATTAGAAATGGATTAGTTACGATTGAAGATATATCCATATTATTGATCACAATTTTTTCATCAATGAAATTAAATTCAATATTATTTAGTAATCGTAAAAAAGGTATCCCAAGAGTTAGCGTTTCTGAAATTAAGGGAGTAATAATCTTGTGATAAGCAACCATTACTTTTTCTTTATCTACTTCGTTCAGGTTTCCTTTTTCTTTGATTAATCCACTATCAACTACTATAGCAACCGGATAATTCTTTATTTTCAGACTTCCAATTTGAAGTAAATCAATCACCCCATGCACTGCTGTCACAAGACCATTTAGTAAAATGGTATCTTTTTCAAAAAACGGACATTTAATTCTTTGGCCATTTTATCACCTATTACTGATAATGAGGCTCCTGTGTCTATCAAAACTTTTGTAGACTTTCCATTACATAAAACTTCACTGTAAATACCTTCATCAAAACTACCTTTAAGAAGAATTGGACCTGTATGTGTAACACAAACTTCCGTTTTGGGATAATTTATATTTTTCACCATTGCATCTTTCGCTTGTTCTATGCCGATTATCATATCTTGAGGGAAATTATTTGCTTGTGCAAATCTGATAATCTCATCACAGATATCGACTGCCTTTTGGTATTCTTGCAGTTCTCTGTAGTTGTTGAGAAGTAAAGCCATGAAATTAAATTTACCCGGTCCAAGAGCGTCACCATATTTATTCAGAAAAGAAAGTGTAAGCTTAGCTGATTCTTTGTAATTTCCGGAATAGTATGAGATTAGTGAAGAAGAAAGCTGGAAGAGTAGATCATCAACCTGATGTCCATTGATACTAAGATATTCCTTGGCCTCAATCCATTTTTTTTCATTCATTAAACGCCCTAACTCTTCACTTGAATTTTTCTATCCTAAGAGATGTAAATGGAAAGAAAAAAATAAAAGTAATGATGTAATTTTCAACATTTTCATATGATTCGATTTATATAAACAATAGATAATAATTCATTATAATCACTAGATACGTACATTAATTTCTCTTTTCTCAACTCAATAATTGTATCTCTCAATTCATTTTTAGTTGTTGTGAAATTTTCTACACATCTATCAAATAAACAATCAAAAGATAAAACCTGATCATTTGTTTGATCTAAAATAAACCATTCCATAGATTCTTTTTCAAAATCTAGAGTATTGATAGTCTTTAGATTATAATAC
>JAJQAZ010000173.1 GCA_021203545.1 Tannerellaceae bacterium
CATACGATATTACTGTACGTCTCGTGGGCTATTATATGTTTATAAGAGACATGGAAATCCCGGGGAGAGAATTATTATCTCTCCTTTTTTTACTTTTTTAGACTCATTTTCTCCTCCAAATATGGAAAAAGCATGGGGAGAAGTATTAAAAAGAATAAGCGGTACAGGTGGAGTGAAAGGTAAACTTTTTCCTTCTTCAATGAGGAACGTTTTTACTTCATAAGATACTCCCAAAGATGTTAGATTAGAATTCATAAGATGTTCATTTTTAGATGTTTGAAAAAATGTTTTCCAATTTATAGTTAGTGTTAAAATTCTTATTGCAGCTTAATGTGTTTATTTTAAGGATGTTATGTCTCTTAAAATACATGTGTACATATACTACAGTTTACACAGATGTTTTTATTTCTCTTCCTCTCTTCATTACCCCTCTGCTTTTCTTTTCTGTCTTCTGTCACTTGTGAAGTGACAGTAAGACGGAAAGTCAAAAATAAATTCATTAGTCTCTTTGCTACAGATAATATAAAGTATAGGAATAAGGCATTTTAAATAATATATGAAAAATTTGAAGCCACAATTAAGGATATTACTATTGTTACTTCTGCTTGTAGGGTCTTCTGCTATAGGCTGGGCGGAAAACCCTGTTTATCCTCCCCATATAGGTATTAGGACCAACCTTCTTTACTGGGCGACAACAACTCCCAACTTATCCCTTGAATATGCCTTTTCAGAGCGTATCACCCTTGATGTGTCGGGTAGCTACAATCCGTGGCAGTTTGGCTCCAAGGATAAGAATAAGAAAATAAAGCACTGGACAGTACAACCAGAAGTAAAATACTGGTTGTGCGAGAAGTTTAACGGCAGTTTCTTCGGCTTGCACGCCCATTATGGACGGTTCAATGCCGGGGGAATCAAACTACCTTTTGATATCTGGAAAGGCCTGTCAGAGCACCGGTATGAAGGCTACCTGACGGGTGCGGGGATAAGTTACGGCTACCAGTGGTTCCTCTCTCCGAGGTGGAATCTGGAGGCGGAGTTTAGTTTCGGTTACGCGTATGTGAACTATAAGGAGTATGAGTGCCGTAGATGTGGCGACTATATCGGACGGGACCATCACCACTACTTTGGCCCGACCCGGATAGGAGTGAGCCTGGTGTACTTTTTTAAATGAAAAATGAAAAGTGAAAACAAACAATAAACGAACACAATGAAGAGGTATCTTCTGATAATACAAATAGTTCTGATGGTCTGCACGTTGTCCATCGCCCAGGATCGTGCGCTGCCTTTCTCCTCCCCTTCGGGGAGGCCGGGTGGGGTTTCTGGGTGGGCTTCTGGTGGTGGGGTTTTCCCACTTCCCGAAGGTTCGCTATCGGTTACGGACTTTTCTCTTCGTCAGGCGGGAGACAGCCTTATGCTTTCGATGAAACTCTATATCCTATCTCAAAGTATAAACTCCTGCCAAAGCTGGCGGATTTTACCTGAGGTTCGTGCCGGGGAGGAATCGGTGTATCTGCCATCGATCCTGATTAACGGTAAAAAGAAAGAACAGCAGTACATGCGGCGTAGCCGGATGAAGGATCCTAAGATGTTAACTGTCCATTATATAAAAGAAGTGGCCGGCCGCCGTAAAGGGAACCATATCTATTATCAAGTAAAAGTTCCCTATCAGAGCTGGATGGACCAGGGGGCGCTTCACTTTCACCAGGTTCTTACCTCCTGCCGGGACAAAGAGTAGTGGTTTACGCTCTATGATGTTGCCCGGGTGCAGCCGGCTGTCTTTACACCGTACGCACCGGCAGTCCGTATAAACTACATTGAACCTCAGGAAGAGGCGAAAGTACGTGAGATGGAAGGGGTAGCTTACCTGGATTTCCGTCCGGGAAGTTTAGAGATTGTTCCCTCGTATAGACACAATACCCAGGAGCTATCAAAGATAGAAGCCTCCATCCGTAGCGTAAGGGAGAACCCGGATGTAACCCTTGTAGGTCTCCATATCCACGGGTACGCTTCACCGGAAGGCTCTTACGCACTCAACGAGCGGCTTTCACAGGGACGTGCCGAAGCCCTTAGCCAGTACCTGAAAGGTCACTTTAACCTACCTCAATCCATCCTCTCTGTCACCTCTACAGCCGAGGACTGGCAGGGATTAAGAGAGAAGATAGAAGAGAGCAGCCTTGTAAACAGGAGGCGGATTCTTGAGGTCATAGATAACACCTCCCTATCGCCCGACCAGAAGGAACAGCAGTTAAAAGCCCTGGGTTCAACCTATCAAACACTTTTAAACCAGTATTTCCCTTCGCTAAGGCGTGTCAGTTACCGCATTGAGTACACGGTACGTGACTACACGCCCTTGGAAGCGGAAGCACTATTGGAACAGAATCCGGGTAACCTTTCCCCCTCGGAGCTGTTTCGTCTGGCTGAAACCTACGGGGTGGAATCTTCGCGCTGGGGAGAGATCCTGCAGTTAAGTGCCCTATTGTATCCCGATGATGTGGTATCGCAGGTGAATCTGGCGGCCTTCCTGCTGCAAAAAGGAGATACCGTAGCGGCCGGAAAGGTACTGGAAAACGTAAAAGGGGAAGAGGTTGCTGCCAATAACGTGGGTGCTTACTATCTCTTGATGCGTGAGCCGGAGAAAGCGGAAGGGTACCTTGAAAGAGCCAAAGGCCAGGGGATCCTTTCTGCCGAATATAACCTTACGGAAGTGCGGAAGGTGAAAGACGATATGCAGCGTGAGAGCCGGCTGAAGGAGAAGTGAATGATGATGAAAAGAGATATAAGGGAAGATGGGTTTTGGGATTTTGGATCGGCGGGAACTTTTACTGGTCGGAGGGGATTTGTGATCCCCGACCAGTGAGTATTAGGATCTGTGATCCGAAAAACAAATACATACTGATAAACTGGAACTTAAGGTATATGAAAGCGGATTATAAATCCTTATACTCAGCAGGCGGGGATTGCAAATCCCCTTCGTCCAGAGGAAGGTGAAAGACGATATGCAGCGTGAGAAGAAACGGATCAATAAATAATAAAGCGAACGTACAATTATTTTTTATTTACTAATTAAATTTTACAAGTATGAAAATTAAATCAATGATGGTGGCTGCACTGGCAGCACTTACTCTCGCCTCCTGCTCAAAAGACGGCGAAGTGAATCCAATGAATGGTGAAGGCGAGAAAGCCACACTTAGTATCAACATCGCAACCTCCGGCACTGCCGCACCTGAAGTAAAAGCTGTAGGTTCACCCATATCGGGCGACAACGTAATTACCAACTACACGGTATTCACAACCAACAGTAACGGAGACATCCAATGGGAGAAGTACAGTAGTACCTCCGCGCCTATTTCAGGAATGGATGTTACTACCGATGCACACCACGTATACGTAATTGCCAATGGTGGAGACATGACAGGACAGTACACAACCAAAGATCAGCTCGAGGCCGGCGAACAGGCCTGGTCAAGCAGTTTGTGGCCTACTGACAGCAACAAATCGCACATTGCTTCGGGAAGCACAACCAGCCAGCTGACGTTTATAACCAATGCCGACGGTTCAAAGCATGCGCAGGCAACTGTAAATCTTAAATTCGTTATGGCATGTATTACTGTTAAAATAGTGGATAACATGTATGGTGCCTATGATGCCACTAAGACTGACGGTTCGCTGGTATTGGAAAATATTGCTGTATTGAATGTTCCGGCCAAAACAAAAATAATGGGTTCCAGCCTGGCTGTAATCGGAAACGATAAAAACTATTTTTCCGGAATAAGTAACTCCGGGGCATTTGCCTACTGGCCGACTTACAACCAACAGACTGCCGATTTATTAGACGATCTGGATGACGACCTGGATGGTACCTATTACTATTACGTATTCGAAAATGATGCTACAACAGCAGCAGAACTGCCAACTCTTGTAACACTGATAGGAACCTTCGGAGCAGGTACTAAAAATCATACAGTTTATTATCCGGTTTACCTGGCTCCGTTCGAAAACTGGTCGTCCGGCTCCGTACAATCAGTAGAACGTGGTAAGAGTTATAACATCACTATTACTCTTAATGTAGACCCCACTATCGGAAATGATAACGGAGGTAATGGCGATGGAGACGGCGACGATGGTAACGGTGGCGGTACTACCGACCCAACTACTCCGGATGAAACTACCAACATCTCTATTGATGTACAATTGGCTGACTGGGAACCTGTAACCCTGAACAAAGAGTTTTAACACTTTCTGAATTCCCGGGCGTGGGGAACTCCGGGCAACCTCCTCACTAAAGCCTGAAGAAACAAACATGCTCCGGCATGGCCCGTTTGGTATGCGCCGCCTGATACGTGGCGCATATCCCAGAAGAAAACAACATCAATATGATATTGAATAAAATCATGGGAATATCTCCGCGGCTGCTCTCTCTGCTACTTATAGCAGTAACAGCTACCGGCTGTATGAAAGAGAAATATACGGACTGCTTTGAAGAGCCTGCCGGACGTCTTGTTACGGTAAGCGCCTATGCCGGTACAGGCGAAGAACTGCCTGCCGGTATCCTTACTTCTGTGCATCTGTATTATTTTGATGAGCAGGAGATTTTTTTTAGCTCTATCCAAACAGAGCCGGGAGAGCGTGTACCTCTACCGGACGAAGCATACCATATAATCGCATGGGGAAACCTTGGCGGGAATGTAGAGATACACTCCGGTGAATCCCTCCGGGAGTTTACATTAACCCTCAAAGGGGAAACCCGCGCGGCCTATCATGCACAGTCGCCCGGCGATATTTTCCACGGCATGATCATCCTTGAAGATATCCCGGAAGAAACAACCGAAGTTGTTATTCCCATCTATCGCAAAGTAGGAAGCCTTACTGTCACCATTAAAGGATTACAAACCTATACAGGTTTTACAGACGGTTTCTCGGTAGTAGTAGGCGAAACCCTTTCGCGTATCGCCTTCGATGGTACGTTGGGCGGCGAAAAAGTCAGTTACCGGCCCGAAGGTGGGTTTACGGATGCCGCCGATACCTGGTATGTAGCGCCTTTCAGCCTGATCCCCGGTGAAGGAGTTGCAATAGACATCTATCACGATACATCACTGGTCGCTTCGATAGAAGCCCAGAGTAGTGGAGAGACGATAACCGTAAGGGAAGGCGAACTGACCAACGTATTAATCGATATGACCCGCTGGCAGGGTGGTAGTGGAAACCTACGTGTCAGTGTTGCACTTACCCCCTGGGGAACAGAAGCCGCATGGAAAGATTTTTAATAAGAGAAGATAATATAAAAAGATAAACCATATGATCCCTAAAATTCTATACCTCACCCGGAAGCTCGCGGCATTCATCGTTTTACCGGTTATACTCTTTTCATGCACAGAAGAGATAACAGACAATTATAACACCGGTCTTAACGAAGAGGCCCTGGTTACAGTCGTAATCAAAACACCCGGTGCCGGAACTCCCGCAACAAAAGCGCTCAGTGCGATAGAGGAGGAAAAAGTCACACAGGTAGATGTACTTCTTTTCCATCCGCACACCGCTGGGGAGGATGCCGGTAAATTCTGCTATCATGCATCCAGCAACAACGTACAGGGTGAGGGACGAACCAAGAACTTCACCGTCAATTTACCAACCGGAACCTTCGACATTGTTATACTTGCCAATGCCGGCGACATCCTGTCCGGCCTGACTCTGACCAATGAACTGAAAGGCGATATCCTGAACCGGATGCAGAAAGAACTGCCTGCTGTAAATAGCAGCGGCAGTAAATGGTGGCCTACCGGTAACGGCTTCCAGCCCTTTCCCATGTGGGGTGAAGCGGGAATCAAAGAAATCCGTGAAGGCGGAGTAATAGACGACCCCATTGTTCCCCTGCTGCGAATGGTAGCCCGTGTGGATGTACGCACAGAAGCCGGTAACTTTAAAATAAAAAGCGTATACGTATACAACTATAATACTGTAGGAAAACTCGTCTCCGGCCGGGCAGCTTCCAACTCCCAGGGAAGCATCTCCGCTACCTACCCCGATATACCTTCAGACCCAAAAACAATAAAGGGTCCATTGGAGTATCCGGTAAGCCCGGAAGAAGAAACACGGTTCGAAAAAACAATCTACCTTTTCGAAGCCGACAACCATAAAGACGGGGCGGTTAAAGCACAAAAAGACCTCACCTGCCTGATAATAGGGGGCGAATACAACAATAGTGGTGTAATAACCTATTACCGGGTAGATTTTAGCGGCGATAATAAGTCGGAAAGCAGTGCTACCACCAATCCCAACAGCGATGATTATTGGGATATTGTCCGCAACCGCTGGTACAATTTTAATATCCTTTCTGTAAGCGGCCCCGGATATAGTGATCCCGGGCAGGCTTTCGAAGCCGGTCCGGCCGATATGGTTGCCGAGATTATTTCGTGGGATGAGAACCTGAACGAAATTACCTGGAATGGCCTGAACGAACTCTCGGTAAACAAAAGTCTTTTTGAGTTCCATGCCACCGGTGCCGCCCAGTCACTCCTTGTCTTTACTGATTATCACGAGGGGTGGGAAATAATCGATCAACCGGGCTGGATCACGGTAGATAAAACAAAGGGAGAGGCAAACAGCCTGACGGAAGTCATAATCGAATCCAAAGTCAAGGACTATAGCCAGCAAACCATTACGGAAGACCTCCTCGTTCTTCAGGCCGGGAACCTGAAAAAGAATATAAAAGTTACCCAGGACAATGCGCTGGACCTTGAAATAAACATCGATCCCGCTTCGCTCTCCTTCTACGGGTCAGGTGGCACAAAAAGTGTCCGGATAAACACCGTACCGGAAGGTCTCCCCTTAGAGTTCTCCGTGCTATCCACAGGGGGGATTGAGGGGCTCGAACTTCCTTCTACTATGTTTCCCGGTAACTATTATGAGTTTAAGGTGGGACAGCACAGTGTTCCGGGGGATGTAACCCTTACCGCATCGGTAGCCGTTACGGCCACCGATACAGACGGCAACAAACGGCAGGAAATCCTACAGGTCATCCAGTACCCCTATGACCTGATATTCAGATTTACCCCCTGGCAGCACCCCACATATGGTGAAAAATATCCGGCTAAAGGAAGCGATAGCGGCGAAACTCTCTATTTCTACACCCAGACAGCACGTGCCTGGGAATACAAAGAAGCAGACTTTGCCGGCTTTACTCCTGTCTCCAACATATCCCAACAGCCGAGTGAGGAAACCCCCAGGGAATTTTACTTCAACCTCGAGGCAAATGACTCGTGGGCAGAGCGGCCGGTAACCATTACTGTTACCACAGCTGACGTAAACCTGCCTTCGTATGATTTCACCTTCCGGCAGCTATATACCCTGCCCTATATTCAGGATGTCAATCCGTACGAAGTGGATTTCGGAGAAGACAACAATGGCATATCCAAAACTGTAACTTTTAAAAGTAACAGCCAGTGGGCAGTCACAGGTTCAGATATAAATGTTACTCCCACAAGTGGTGGGAATAACGGCAGTTCGCTTGTATCCGACGAATATACGGTAACCTTCCACAACAAGGTACTAAGTGGCACCGGCATACCGGCAGCCGGCTCAACAGTTTCCGCAACGGCCACCATAAACACCCTGGCACCTACCAACCCGCAGGCAGACCCGGTGGAGATTAATCTGAAAAGGAAAATACCAGCGTACTTTGAGTTTAAGTCAACAGATCCGGTGGAGAATACAGTTTTAACCCGTACCGGGGCAACCGTAAAAGTAAATGTTGAAACAAACGATACCTGGATACTGACCTCACCACTGATTAATGGTACCGCGGCTACTATGGTAGCCTCGCAATGGGGTGCCAAAAACCAGACTATCAACATCCAAAACAACGACACCTGGCAGGAACGCAGTTTAACAGTAACTTACAATCAAAACGGTAAAGCGGCACAGACACTCAACTATCGACAGACGGGATATAATACTACAAGCGGCACGGTATTAAATACATCTCTGGATGGCTTACAGCGCGTAGAGACTGTAAGAGTATATGGCGATTTTCCGGTTAATAGCGTTCAGGTAAGAGCGGTCCTCCAGAGTAATGGACAGGCAGTGTCAAATGAGGCGAATGTATCTGCTTCAAGTGGTGGCTTTGGAAGTGGTTCGGTGACGCTTAATGCCAATTTTACGTCTGCGCCCCGTATGATTCAGTTCCAGTATAAAGACCCTACGATGTCAGATTGGGTCAGCGCCGGAACTCCCATGCAGCAACCTATGGGTTACGAATATACTGTTTCTGTGGCAAGTGGTGCGACGATTGAGTGGGAAGGGGGTACGGTTTCTTTGAGCCGGACTATTGTTAATGGCAGCACACCCGCTTCAATCAGTATAAAAGCCTGTACAACGGATACCCCTACTGCTTCCTCCATAGCAACGGGAACCCTCACCACTGCTACAGGTGCCCTCAATATTACATCGCAGCATACAAGTACTACGGCTGATCGTAAGATATATATTTATTATTTGAATGGTAATAATGAATGGACAAAAGCCGGAGAGGTGATACAAAAGCATAAACCGGTGAATGTTGAAATAGGAAACATTGCGGTAGCAATAAAAGATGTAGATGCTCCAAACACAAACCATAGATTAGACTGGGCTACGGCAATGGGTATATCTACGGTTTACAACACTACTCTGTGGACCGGAACTACCGTAAATAAGGGAACAGGTACCGGATGTAGCGGATATTCGGAAACAGATTATCCTGCCGGCTCTTGGCGATTGCCTACACAAGATGAAATGGTTAGTATTGTACAGTATCACTTGAGAAGTGAAGATATAGATCTGAGAAATGCTAACTATTGGAGTAAAGATCAAAGAAATGCAGAATATGCCAATGAAGTAGATGAATGGGGGGGGCGCGATCAGGCGCAGAAAACTACCATGCGGGGAGCACGTTGTGTAAGAAATAAGTAGATTGGTGGAAAGTCCTCCTTTTAGGGGACGGAGGGGTTACCCCCGCTGGCGCGGATTTGAATCCGTGCCTATTACCGGTCGGTTAGCGGTTTTAGGCACAGATTTAAATCTGCGCCAGCGGTAAGGCAGCGCAAAGTTAGTGGTAGGGTAAACGTTTAAGGGGATAAAAGAACTAAACTAAATAGAAACATCTCTTTTTCCTCCCCATTTGGGGGTGGTTGGAAGGGTTTATTAAACAAAACATGCAGGATTACGCTAAAACAATTTTTAAAGGACGTCGTCCTACAGTGAGAGTGTTTATCCGGTTTGAAAAGGCTTGTCTTTCGCCGGAAGAGTTGGATCGTTGTTACCGCTATTATTATGGGTTGGCATTGACCGCATGGGGCAGGCTGCCGGGGTATATGAAAAAGTTTCTGGAGAATCTGATAGAACACGACTGGCAGCGCTTTCTGGATTATATGGTGGAAGATACGGTTGTGGGCCGGCTGCGTTATGAATTGTGTGATGCAAATTTAGATTTGAAACTGTTGTACCTAAACGAAATAAGTAAAGCGGAAGACCCGCAGACGGTGATCCGCCTCTGCTTCAGTTTTCACCTGGCTTTCAATACCGGAAAGAAAAACTCAATCCACGCCCTCCGCAAAATCCTCTATGAACACCCGCTAATAACCCCCGGCATAATGGAGTTTCTGGAACACATCCTCTATAGATACATGGAGGAACAGGAGAAGAAAAAATGAAAGAGGAATAACACATCAATAAATAGAGAGTTGCCCTTTAGGAGTAGTTTAAGATAAATTGGTTTATTATTTGGATTGTATCAGCCGCATAGCGGCGTGCTGTTCATAGCCCTGTGCGGAAGCGCAGGGAAAGCATCAATAAAGATGTTTGCGCCGTGTAGCGGTGCTCTGTTCCGGATGTTTAGAGGGTATTTGTAACATAGCACTCCTATGGAGCGCTTTTTACTAACATCTCTCCAACCCCGGGCTTCCGCACCGGGGCTATGAACAGGGTGCCGCTATGCGGCTGGGAAATATTAAATGACAAACTGTATTGTTTTAACCTGATGGATATTCCCTAAAGGGGGATTAGAAATTGAAATATGTTAAAATTGTAATCTTTGTTTTTGTGTAAGGATGTGGATTTGGGGTGGTTGTTAACTTCTTTTATAGGTTCATGGGAAGTGGATTATTTTTATAATAACAAATTGTACCTCTTTAATTATAACATGTTTATCCATTTTAACGGATGAACTTTGGTTGTTTTTATTTATTTCACCTTTGTGTCGTTATCCAATAGTGGATAATTTAACCTCAACTTATTATTGTTATGAGTTACAGCTACAGGAAAGTCCAGCGTAAAATTATGGCTGGCGAAGAAGCAGGAAAAACCAAAACGTACGGTATGGCCAAAGCAACCGGAACCTGCGACATGATCAAACTTTGTAAACTGGTATCCGCCCGTTCGGCCATTTCGAGCGCGGAAGTGAAATCAGTGGTAGACAACCTTGTCTGGGCTATGGAACTTAAACTGCAATCGGGAAACATTGTGCAGTTGCCAGGCTTCGGGAATTTCAGGATTACAATCCGGACAAGAGGCACGGAAGACGAAAACGACTTCACGGCTTCGAACATCCGCCGTTCCCGCCTGGTATTTACGCCCAGCCCGGAACTCCGGAACATTGCTTCCAATGTAACCTTTAAAGCTTCGGAAGTGATTGTAAAAGAGGTATCCGGTGAACCGGAAGAGTGTCCGTTACCACACATTGAATAACCGGTAACAAAGTAACCTTAAAATTCCCCTCTCCGGAGGGGAATTATTTAAACAAATATGTACTTATGAAATCAGCGAATTTACAATTGAAAATGGCAACGTTGCTTTGTGTTGCCGGTGTGTTCCTGCTTTTTTGCGGGATGATTCTGCCACCTATGGGTGAACTGCACCCTTCTGTATTGATTGCTTTTGGGGAGATCTGCACTTTTGCGGGTGGACTCTTTGGTGTGGACTACTGCTATAGATTTAAAATGAAAGATGAGAGATGAACTATGAAGAATATATGGAAGAGGATCGGATCTCGCGGGATTTTACGTGGAGAGAAATGGTATATAGTGAAACGGCTGTTAAGCATGGTATACCGAATAGTCCTGGAAAAAAAGAAACGCAGGCGATCCGGGAACTCGTGAAGCGTCTTTTACAGCCGTTAAGGATAGCGTATGGTAAACCGGTCCGTATCAGTAGCGGATACCGCTCGCCGGAGTTGAACCGCCTGGTGGGAGGTGTACCATCAAGCCAGCATGTAAAAGGCGAGGCCGCCGATTGTGTGGTGGATGATCCGGAAGAATTACTGACTGTTTTGCTGGCTAATAATTTCCCTTTTGACCAGGCCATCCTATACCGGAAAAAAGGTTTCCTGCATCTTTCCCTAAGAGCCACTTATCCTAACCGGAAACGGGTGATTGTTAGGTGAGTCTTTGTTCAATTGTTCGGCGTAGTGTCCTTGCTAATGTCGCGGGCTTAAGAAAAAAGTGTTTAATATAAGTATATTTGCTAGCGCGGATCTCCGAGTCCGTGCTTCTTTGCCGCTTGTTAATTTAGGCACAGATTTAAATCTGCGCCAGCAAAAGGTGGGTTTGTGATTGGCGTATAGGGAACGCAGAGTACGCAAATAACGCAGATTTTCGCAGATAAAATTTAAAAGAAAAAATCCTTCTGCGAAAATCTGCGTAATCGTGCGTATTCTGCGTTCTCTATACTTCTGGATATGGATTGGTTAACCTGAAAACCAGATGAAATAAACCGGAATGTAATAATTTATTCCTAATTAACGTTTTATTTACATATTTTCACGTGTTATCTGTGTCTATATATTAAAATGAATGGATATGAATATATGTTTGAGACGCTTTGTGGTAATTATTTTAGTATTTTTTTCTATAACTATAATTTATGCAAATAATACTCCGGTATTGGATTCGCCTGCCCATATCCGTGGGTGGATTACACAAGTAAAGGAACGGCTGGAAAAAGATAATGATCAACTACCGGCTTTGATACAGGAGGTAGAGAATGCAATTCCTTCTGTGAGCGATCCGGCTACAGAGGCAGTCCTTCATTCGATGTTGGCAGAAATGTACCAGCGTTTTTATCAACAATATGGATGGCAAATCAGGCAACGTACACCTCTGGCCGGATATATTCCCGGGGATATAAGGGAGTGGACATCCAATCTGTTCGAAGAAAAAATAAAGCAAGAATTAACTGCTTCCCTGCAACCTGCGGCTTTGCTGCAGTCTACTGCGGCCACTTCTTTCCGGGAGATTATGGAACCCGGTAGTGATTCGCCCGCATTGCGTCCTACCCTGTACGACTTTCTGGCCTGGCGGGGATTGGATATACAACCGTCTGAAGAAATATACGATGCTCTTCTTGCTTTTCGCCGGACACAATCCAACGAAAGGGCCTATGTGGTAGCCTATATAGCGTATCTTCAATATACATATCCCGGTAGTAAGGAGCAGACTCAACAGCTGGACAGTTTATTACAGGTTTATAAAGGGCAGCCCGTATCGGTAGAGATTGTGAATGCGAAACTGAATCAATTGGATATACTTCGTTTTCAGACACAAAATACCGATTCCGTGAAGGCTATTGCTTATCAACTGGCACAGGAAACTGTACGGGAATTCCCGGATGATTCACAAATTAACCTGATTAAAAACCGCATTGCGGAGTGGGAAAATCCAACGATACGGATGAATTTGCCTTCGTCGGTTTATCCGGGATATGCAATTGATGTAGATATTTTTTACCGGAATACTTCAAAAATAGAGATTGCTCTCTATAAAAGTGAACTGACCCCACTGGAAGTATTGACCCGGACTGAAAATAACAGCCGGAGTAACCGGGAAGGGAAGGTGCCTGTATATAAAGAAGAAAAACTACTGCCGGTTGAAAACCTGTGGAAAGAGGAAAAAACAACTTTCCGGCTACAGGGATTAGATGCCGGTATATATGAATTGGTAATGAGTGTATCCGGTGAAGAGATGGAAATGTCCCGGATAGTAAATGTTACCTCTTTTGCAACTGTACACCGTACAATAAACGGACGTGGAACAGAAATATATGTAACCGACCTGCAAAGTGGAAAGCCATTGCCGGGAGTAACGATACGTTATTATGAAGGAAACCGGAATAATATGAAGGTGGCCGGTACGGTACTGTCTGACATACAGGGGATCGCTCAACTGCCCGGCCGCCCCGATATTACGGGATACGATATTCCGGAGCAGGAAAGCGGAAGGGCTTTGATTACTTCTATTTACAACCGGTGGTATACTGATCCGGATATACAGGCCGGTACCCAGGTCTCTTTTTTTACAGACCGGATGCTTTTCCGTCCCGGGCAAAACCTGTTTTTTAAAGGGATTGCCTATGTGAATGATCCAGAACAACCCCGGATTGTTGCCGGACGGACGTACCGGGTTGGTTTGTACGATGCCAATAACCAGGAAATTGCTTTCCGGGAATTGAAAAGTAATGAGTTTGGTTCGTTTGAAGGTGAGTTTTCGCTTCCCCTCAATGGAGTAACCGGTATGTATTTGTTGCGTACTGCCGAAGGGCAACTGTATTTTAGGGTAGAAGAATATAAACGGCCTACTTTCCGGGTAGAAGTGAATCCCATAAAAGAAGATATTGCGCTGGGAGATACGGTATGGATACGGGGTAGGGCACAGACCTATTCCGGTGTACCCTTAACGGAGGGTGAACTGGCTTACCGGATTATAAAGCAAGACCGTTTTCTACGGGATTATCTACCCGGTTCAGAGCAGGTGGCAGCCGGGAATATACAACTGGAGCCGGACGGTACGTTCCGGATACCATTCCGTGCCGGGACGGAAGAGGAGGCTAACGGAAGAGGGTTTTACCAGTACCAGGTGCAAATCAGTGTGACGGATAGTAAAGGAGAAAGCCAGGAAACTACTTATTCGTTTGCTGCGGGTGGAAACAGTTTGGTGCTGTTTGTAGAAAATTATGCAGGCCGGGCGGAAAAAGAGAATGTGGATCTGACTGTAAAAGTACAAACGATTAATGGTGAACCGGTATCTGTTCCGGGACGTTTCTCGGTTTATCAGCTACTGCAGAATGGAGTCAGTGAAGAGTGGATTGAAGGAAAACTTCTTATTAACGGTGTTTTTGAAACAGGTGTTCCATTAAAAAAAGAGATTTTTACCGGCCTCCCATCAGGCATGATCCGTATCCGGTTAGAAACAACGGATAGTAAAGGACGGAAAGCTGAATTGCAACACGATCTGCTGTTGTATAGTAAAAAGGATACTAAACCCCCGGTTTATTCTCCTATCTGGTATCTTCTTTCTGGTGAGTCGTATATACCGGGAGAAAAGGTTGATATTGTGATAGGATCTTCGATGGAAGATGCTTATATGCTATATGAGGTGTTGAATGGGAAAGATGTTGTAAAAAGGGAGATCCTGCACTTGCAGGGCAGGAACCGGAATTTACAATTTATCTTTCAGGAAGACTGGAAAGAGGGAGTACTACTATCGTTTACCCTGGTAAAAGAGGGTAAATTATATAAAGAGACCACTTCGGTATACCGGAAATATCCGGATCGTACATTGAATTTCCAACCCATAACGTTCCGGGATAAATTACGTCCCGGCCAGGCAGAACAGTGGCGTTTCAGGATCACCGGGCCGGATGGTACACCTGCAAATGCGGAAGTATTGGCTGCCATGTATGATATGTCGCTCGACCAGATATACTCTTCGCTTTTTAATTTCTCTCTTAACCGTTATCCGTTTATTCCTGTGATGCAGTTTACAGAAGGAGAAGATCTGCGTGAACAGGGAAGAAGTATAAGTAAACAATATACACCGTTGCCGGTGAACGAACGGATGTATGACCGGTTGGACTGGCAGGGTACCGGTTGGTTTACCGCTGTACAGGTGCGTGGATATAGTAGTATGCGAATGTCCGCCGAGGCAGTAGTACCGGACATGGTTGTAGCAGATGCCGGTATGATGAAAGCCGGAAAAGCGGTCGCAGTAAATGCGCCTGCCAGTCAGGCACAGAGCGGTGGGGGAAATACAGAGCCTCTGGTGGCAGTAGCAGATATCCGGACGAACTTCAACGAAACGGCTTTCTTTTATCCAACGTTGCTGACTGATAAAGAGGGGAACTTTTATATACAATTTACGATACCTGAAAGTAATACAACCTGGCGGTTGCAGATGGTAGCTCATACTAAAGACCTGAATTATGGCGTTTATTCGCAACAGGTAATTACGCAAAAGCCACTGATGGTGGTACCTAACCTGCCACGGTTTGTGAGGAAAGGTGACCGGGTAACATTCTCTACACAGATAATAAACCAGACCGGGGCAGTACTGGCCGGTCAGGTATTGCTTGAACTGTTTAATCCCGTAACCGGAGAGGTATTGAACACCACGGTTGTATCTCCGCAAAAAGAAATACAACTACAGAAGGATGGAACAGAAACGGTGAACTGGCAGTGGGATGTGCCCTATACCGAAGAACTGGTAGGTGTACGGATTATTGCCACTTCGCCGGAAGGGAGTGATGGTGAACAACATGTATTGCCGGTGGTAAGTGATGAGATTTTGATTACCGAATCGAACCCATTCTATCTGGGTGAGAAAAATACCGGCCGGGTAGAAATACCTTCCGGGATATTTCAGGCAGGTAACCGTCCGTTTTCGCTGACATTCGAAGCGACTGCCAATCCTGTATGGTATGCGGTACAGGCATTGCCGGCTATTAGTAATCCGGTAAGCGACAATGTGATTGACTGGTTTAATGCTTACTATAGTAATGTTGTGGCCGGTGCGCTGATTCAAACGACTCCCCGTTTGCAGGAGGTTGTTACGGCGTGGAGTAAACAAGGCGGAGACGCGGAAACATTGCTGCCGGAATTGGAAAAGAACGAAGAACTGAAGCAAATTTTGCTTGCGGAAACTCCATGGGTACTACAGGCCAAAGACCGGAAGGAACAGTTACAACAGTTGGTATTGTTGTTTGATGTAAACCGTTCGGCTGCACAGAAAGAGAAAGCGTTCCGGAAATTGCAGGAGCAACAGTTGGAAAGCGGAGCCTGGGGGTGGTTTAAGGGTTTGTATCCAAACAGACAGATGACGGTCTATATTCTTAGGGGGATGGCGCAATTGACTAACCTGAATGCGATAGAGTATAACCAGCAGGAAAAAGAGATGCAGATAAAAGCATTGGCCTGGCTGGATAAAGCAATAAAAGAAGATTATGACCGGTTGTTGAAAGATGGGAAAGAACTAAAGAATTATGTGCCGGACGGACTACAGATAGAGTATCTTTTGATGCGTAGTGCTTACAGGGATATACCCGAAGCCGGAGAAAGCCGTGAAGCGATTCGCTACTATACCAATCAGGCTGCAAAGCTGTGGGAAAAACTTTCGCTGGAAAGTAAAGCGGCAACTGCTTTATTGATGTACAGGAACGGAGATGCTAAAACGGCTGGTAGAATTGTGGACTGGTTCCGTAAAACGGCAACTGTTTCGGATGAATTGGGTTTGTACTGGGCTAATAACCGGCTGGGTACAGCCAACTTCAATACACCGGTAGGAGTGCATTGCGTGATTACGGATATGTTCAGGGAAATATCTCCACGTACGGAAGAGATTGACCGGATGAAACAATGGTTGCTGAACCAAAAACGGACACAGCAATGGGAAACGGCACCGGCTACCATGAATGCCATTTATATTTTGTTGAAGACGGGTTCCGGCTGGCTGGACGAAAGTAACCGTCTGGAGGTAGTGTGGGCAGACAGAAAGGTAAGTTCGGATCAGGGTGGGTTGGTTACCGGTTACATAAAAGAGACTGTTCCGGCAGAAGGTATCCGCCCGGTATCATTTGCGGAAATAAGCCGGGAAGGTACACAGCCTGCATGGGGTGCTGTATATGCACAGTATTTCAGTAAGCTGGAAAATGTAGAGGCAACAACCGGTGTATTGAATGTGGCAAAGAAATTATTTATAGAAAGGAATAATGGCGAGCAACGCCGGATTGAACCTGTAACAGCCAATAGAACTTTACAGGTGGGGGATAAGGTGATTGTACGGTTAACTATCCGCACAGACCGTGAAATGAGTTATGTATATCTGCATGATATGCGCCCCGGTTTTATGGAGCCGGCCAATCAGATATCCGGCACACAGTACCGGGATGGTATTGCCTATTACAGTACCCCCCGTGATCTGTCGGAAAACTTTTTCATCGAACGTTTGCCGGCTGGTACTTTTGTGTTGGAGTATAGCGGATATGTATCGCGGACAGGCGAATATAGTGGCGGAGTGGCAACTATCCAATGTCTTTATGCTCCCGAATATATCTCGCATACCGCCGGTGAAAGAATAGAGGTGAAAACCCCCTAACCCCCTGAAGGGGGGGGATTATAAATCCTTTTTAGTATTGCTAAATATAATATTCGGCGGAGTCGATGATACCGGCACGGAGAGCATATTTGGTGGCTTCGTGAACGTTATTAACTTCGAGTTTGCGGAAGATATTTTTCCGGTGGGTGGTGATGGTGTGTACGCTTGAGAACCGTTCGGATGCTATTTCCTTTGTTGTTTTGCCGAGAGCGATCAGTTTTAAAATATCTTTTTCGGTGGTAGCGAGCATTTCTTTTTCCTGCTCTTTGGGGCGATACCGGTTGTGTAGGAGCAGTTGCGCGATACGTCCGCAAATATACGGTTCGTACCGTAGGGCTGATTTCAGGGCTAATTGTATTTCGCTGGCCGGTGACTCTTTCAGAACCAGACAGAAAGCTTCGTCGCTGTATACCAGCCGGCGAAGGAAATCTTCCGAAAGCTGTTCACTAAGAAGCAACCAACTCATGTCAGCGAAGCGGGTTTGCAGGATAAAAAGATCATCTATGCTTGTGAGATCAAACAAGGTATAATCTAATATCACAACAGCATCCGGAGTTTCATTCAGTTGTGTAATTAACTCTTTGCGATTACATACCTCTTTGATTGAATTTCCGGATACCGTTTGCTCACAGAGATACAGAATACCTGCTTTTGTGAGTTCCTGATTGTCTGCTAAAATAATTGTTCTCAAGATATACAGTTTAATGAAAAAAATAGTTTACTTTTCATTTTTCATTTTTCATTTTTCATTTTTCATTTTTCATTTTTCATTTTTCAGCGCCTGTACGATATCATTATAAATATCTTCAACCGGTTCGAGACCTACAGAGAGACGGATCGTAGTAGGTTTGACATCCATACTCTCCCGTTGTTTTTCAGTGAAGGTCCCATAAATAGTACTTGCCGGATGGATAATAAGAGATTTATTATCAAATAGATTTGTAGCCAGGTGGATCAGTTTCAGTTTATTCAGAAAACTGAAGCAGGCCTCTTTTGAGGAAAGATCAAACGTAAGCATTGCACCGGGTAACGGCCCAAACTGCTCAAGACTTATCTGATAGCATGGATTTGATTCCAACCCGGTATAATTTACAGCCCGGATGGCGGGTACGGAGGTGAGCATTTGTGCCAGTTTTAAACAGGCAGAAGCCTGTTTTTCAAACCGGAGGGTTAATGTTTCTAATCCTAATGTTTGCATATAAGCAGCCTGAGGAGTCATGTAGGCTCCCATGTTGCGATGTATTTCTTTCCGTAAACGGACAGTAAACGCACCTTTGCCGAAAGGGCCGCTAAACCGTGGGAGCAAAGTGGATTCTGCCCAGTTGAAAGAACCGTAATCCAGAATTAATCCACCTAAACCGGTTGCCCCTCCTGAGATATATTTTGTACTGGATACAATTTCGATATCTACACCGAAATCGTGTGCTTTGAATACCGTAAAGGGAACAATTGTTGTATCTGCAATCAGAGGAATCTGTTTTTCATGTGCAATGGCTGCCAGTTGTTTTAAATTGGCTACCTCCATTTGCGGATTTGTAATTACTTCCAGAAACAGGCAACAGGTATTTTCGTCTATATTGGCACGAACCTCTTCCGGATTGGTCAGATCGCAGAAACGGGTTTCTACTCCGAAATCAGCTAATGTGAATTTCAAAAAAGAGTAGGTGTTGCCAAACAGGTGAGATGATGTAACAATGTTTCCTCCGGCACGGGCGATAGTCATGAACGTATTCGTAATGGCAGCCATTCCGGAGTTCAGAGCCGTTACACTAAAGGCATTTGTGATGGTTCGTACCCGGTCTTCAAAATATTGAACTGTAGGATTGGTGATACGTGAATATACGTGTTCCGGACTACGTCCGCAAAATGCATCTTCCATCTCTTCTGCTGTTTCAAATTCGTAAGCAGCAGAGTTATATACCGGCATAGATAATGCATGATAAGCATCGGGCTTATTATAAGGAGTATGAAGTAGTTTTGCTTCAACGCTGAATTCTTTCATCTGTAAATATGTAGTTATAATCTTTTTGTGTCTGCAAAAGTAAAGAAAGAAAATAAAAACAGAACATGCTTTCTGCCTTAATTCTGTATTTTAGTAAAGAAAGCTACTATTTGCATGAGAATGGGTAGAAGATGTGATTTGTCTTATCCTGAACATATTTGCAATAAAATCGGTTTATTTTACAGGGAACATCCGGATGTTTCTATTCAGTCGAACAAAGTATAAATACATCTCCTGATATTGAGAGATATTTATTAACTTTGTCTGGTAATAATGATAAAATAAAAAGATCGATGAAACAAATTATATTTATCATGCTGTCAGTCCTATTGGCTACAGCAAATGTTTATGCACAGGATGGTGCAGTGATCGAAGCAGATAAAACAACACATGATTTTGGTATAATCAAAGAATCGGACGGTGATGCAACCCACTCGTTTGTTATTAAGAATACCGGAACGGCTCCTCTGGTGATTACACGGGTAATTGCTTTGTGTGGTTGTACTACTCCGGAATGGACGAAAGAGCCTATAGCACCCGGACAAACGGGAGAAATAAAAGTTACATATGATCCGAAAGGACGTCCCGGTACTTTTGCAAAAACAATTAATGTATACAGTAACGGGAAGAAAGGTAGTTATGTATTGACTATCAAAGGCGAAGTAAATTAAGATATAAAAATATACCATGGGATTAAAACACATTCCTGCTTTTTTGTTAACTCTGCTATTTTCTGTAACTGTAGCTTTTGCTCAGAATGGTGCTGATATCCATATCGATAATAATATGTATGATTTCGGCAATATTATAGAAACAGATGGCGAGGTAACACATGATTTTATTATTAAAAATGCAGGAACAGCTCCTTTGGTTATTACACGGGTTACAGCTTCCTGTGGTTGTACTACACCGGAATGGACGAAAGCTCCTATAGATCCGGGAAAGACAGCTTCTATAAAAGTTACTTTTGATCCGAAAGGACGTCCCGGACCTTTCCGGAAAAGTATATCCGTATATAGTAACGGACAAAAATCGCCTCAGCAAATGATTGTAACTGGAAATGTTACGATCCGGCCGGCAGCTCCCGCGGTGGCCTATCCTTATCCAATGGGTGATCTTAAGCTGAGTAGTAAAAAAGTGAACTTTAATAGTATCCGGAAAGATGAGTCGCTGGGTGAAAAGATATATGTAAAAAATGATGGAGAAGAAACGCTATTCCTGAAAAAGGGCCGTCTTCCTGCCTATATTATAGCCGAACTGCGTCCTGAAGTTTTACAACCGGGAGAAACCGGAGAAATCACTCTGTTGTATGATGCCCGTATGGCAAAAAAAATGGGCCGGATTTATAATGAGTTACCTCTTCAGATAGAAAGAATAGACCGGAAGAATGTTAGTGGAAAAATTGATATTACGGCTAATATTATAGAAAATACCGGTAAAGTGGGCAGCAATGCTCCGGTGGCCTATTTTCCGGAAACACAAATTGATTTTGGTACAGTAGAAGAAAAAGGATTGAAAATTCCAGCTTTGGGAAGTAAACCGACAGAAACACTGACGATTATTAACCGGGGAAAAAGTAACCTAATTATTTATAGTGTTACGTGCGACAATGAGATTGTAGATGTGTCCGGAGGTAAGAAAGAACTGAAACCGGGTGCCAGTGCTACTTATAAAGTTTCCGTACGTCCTAAAGACATCAAAGTAAAACTGGATACCAATATACATGTCGTATCGAATGATCCGGCTGCTCCTGTAAAGTTGATAAAAGTAACTGCTGAAAAATAAAGTGGAGAAAAAGATCAGATTATGAAACACCCTGAAAATGATGAAGCTTATAAAGGACTGAAAGTAAACAAAGGGGTAGCAGATGTACCCACTGTAAATCCTTATCTTAAAAAAAGAACCCAACGGCAAAATTATTCTCCGGCCGAATATGTAGAGGGTATTTTAAAGGGAAATATAACGATATTAAGCCAGGCCGTTACATTGATAGAGAGTTCCCGGATGGAACATCAACAAGTAGCCCAGGAAATTATAGAAAAATGCCTTCCATATGCCGGTAATTCGGTACGAATTGGCATTACCGGAGTTCCCGGGGCGGGGAAAAGTACCTCTATTGATGCTTTTGGTATGCATTTACTACAACAGGGGCATAAATTAGCTGTGCTGGCTATTGATCCCAGTAGTGAACGTTCCAAAGGTAGTATTCTGGGGGATAAAACCCGGATGGAAGATTTATCGCGACAGAAAAATGCATTTATACGTCCATCTCCTTCTGCTGGTTCGTTAGGTGGAGTAGCCCGTAAAACCCGGGAGACAATTGTTCTTTGTGAAGCGGCCGGATTTGACTCTGTTTTTGTGGAAACAGTGGGAGTCGGGCAAAGTGAAACGGCTGTTCACTCGATGGTAGATTTCTTTTTGCTTATACAACTGGCCGGAACCGGTGATGAATTGCAGGGAATTAAGCGGGGAATTATGGAAATGGCAGATGGAATTATTATCAACAAAGCAGACGGTGATAATATAGATAAAGCAAAACTTGCTGCCGCCCAGTTCCGGAATGCTTTACATCTGTTTCCTGCTACAGATTCAGGATGGGTTCCTAAAGTATTAACTTATTCGGGATACTATAATCTGGGAATAGCAGAGATATGGGAAATGATAGATGACTATGTTTCTTATACCCGTGGAAATGGCTATTTTGATTGGAAACGAAAGGAGCAGTCCAAGTATTGGATGTATGAAAGTATCAATGATACACTAAGAGATACCTTTTACCATAATCCGGTTATTGAAGGTATGCTGAAAACAGCAGAGCAAAAGGTGTTAAATAACGAAATCAGTTCGTTTATGGCCGCTAAGCAGATGATAGATGCTTTTCTGAATAATCTTTCAGGAAAAGCATAAGAATAAATTCTTATTAAAAACAGAGAAACCGGAAGTGTATCATGGTTGATCTTTACTTCCGGTTTCTTTGTTTATTATAGTTTTCCTATACATCAAATATATGGGAAAGAACTTTATGGGAAAGAAGTTTCTTAAATAGAAGAGATTCGCAGTGTATGTAATAAGTCCTGATTAATAGGCTTGTCATTTTTGATTGCTTTTGAAATTGGCACATATACGATCTGATCATTTTGTATACCAATCATTACATTCCGTTGATCTTCCAATAGGGCTTCTACTGTGGCAATACCCATACGGGTGGCCAGTATCCGGTCTTGTGCGGAAGGAGACCCCCCACGCTGCAGGTGACCTAAAATAGATACCCGTACATCAAACTGAGGGTATTCATTTTTTACCCTTTCTGCAACTCCCATGGCTCCGCCTGTAACTTCGCTTTCTGCAACCAGTACAATACTACTGTTCTTGGATTTCCGGAATCCGTTTTCGATCATATCTGATAATTGCTCTTCCGCCAATGATATTTCCGGAATAATTGCTGCTTCTGCTCCGGAAGCTATAGCACCATTCATTGCAAGAAAACCAGCATCACGCCCCATTACTTCAATAAAGAAAAGACGATCGTGTGATGTGGCTGTATCGCGAATCTTATCTACACATTCCATAATTGTGTTTAGTGCAGTATCATATCCGATAGTAAGATCTGTACCATATAGATCATTATCAATAGTACCGGGAAGACCGATTATTGGAATATTAAATTCCTGTGCAAACAGCCGGGCTCCGGTAAGTGTTCCGTCTCCACCAATAGTAATGAGGGCATCAATTCCTTCTTCAACCAATCGGTCATACGCCAGTTTTCTTCCTTCCGGCGTTTTAAATTCCATGCAACGGGCTGTTTTTAGTATTGTACCCCCTCGTTGAATTATATTACTTACGTGTTGAGTCTGAAATTCTTCAATTTCACCAGTGATCAGACCCTTATATCCCCGGTAAATACCTTTAACCTTCATACCATTATATATAGCAGAACGGGTTACCGCACGAATTGCTGCATTCATTCCCGGAGCATCACCACCAGAGGTAAGAATACCTATACACCTAATTTTATTCATAGCGTATCTGTTTTTTTAGTTCGATGCAAAAATACTAATATTTTATGGATTGGCTTTATCTTTGGTACATCTTAATTGAAATTTATTATCATTGAGATAAATATGTCGTATTTGGGCTTAGATTAGCTTTCATTTAGTAAGTAAAGAAATGTTTAGAAATGGAAAATAAAGGAAAAATAATTGCTGAAACATTTGGAAATAAAAACTGTGTTATGTACTTTTGCACCCGCATTCAGGGCGA
>JAJQAZ010000036.1 GCA_021203545.1 Tannerellaceae bacterium
CCCTGACACCCAGGACTTTGTCCTGGGCTGGGATAGGGCGTCCTTTCAGGACTTACTGGGGATTAGAGAATAAGGGTTGATAGTTTATGTAAAGGCATATTTGTTTGTAGAGGACAATCAGGAGAAAATGGTAGTGAAGAAAAAATAAAAGGTTCCTCGTTTTTGCGGGGAACCTTTTATTCAAGGATAAATTAATATTTAATTGATCTGTTAATAGTGTGGGTTTTATTCCAGTATAGCTTCGTTGTTTGCTTCGATTGCTGACTGGGGAATGGGCCAAAGGTTGTATTTTTCTAACATTCCTACTCCGTCACCGTTTGTTGCGGGATTGGCATAATAGGGGTTACATTTCATTACCCGGTCATATAGGGTTCCGGTTCTCATCAGAGTTAACCGGCGTTTCTCTTCGATACCCAGTTCACGCATGCGCTCATCGAGGATATAATCTAAGGTTACGTCGCCCGCAGTAATTGGAGTGGCCTGTGAACGAGTTCGTACAGTGTTTATATCAATCGCTGCATTTGCCTTATCATTAAGCATCAGGTAAGCTTCGGCACGTAGCAGGTAAGTTTCTGCCAGCCGGAACATATATTGGTCGGTGAAGGTAACACCTGCCGTACTCTTTAAAGAGTAAATAGCCGGATTGTCATAGACTTCATCCGGGTGATTATAAGGAGTAGTTCCTTTGGTCTGATAAGCATAAAAGAAACGTCCGGGAACTTCTGTGCTGTTTCCCATTCCGCTGATCATCCCTGCCGGAGGATTTTCTGTTGAAATCGTTTCGATACCATATTTTTCTTTGAAAGCAGGGTCTGTGACCGGAAACTCGCGTACAAAATTATGGTTTGCGTTTCTGATATCATTATTAAAATCGCTTTCCCAGATGGTATTTGAAAAATATCTGGTAGAAGGAGCCCATCCAATACCACGTCCGCCGGTATAATCGCCGATAGGCCACAGGAAAGGGCTTTCTCCGTTTATTTTTACATCTCTGACCATAGGCCCATGCTGTCTTTCCAATTGGTAGTTGCCGGCTGCTTTTACATCGGAGGTGGAACTGCCTCCTCCCGGAAGATTAGTTTCAAACTGAATGACCCAGATACCTTCCGTATTACCGGATGTACGGTTTTGGTTATTTTTTCTGTACAAATCCCAGTATACATCTCCTGGTTGCTCTGTTGCTCTTGAACCAAAGCGGTTTTGCATCAGTTCCAATGCGCTGTTATCAATCACACGGGTTGCTGCGTTAACAGCTTCCTGGTATTGTCCGGTTGCAATGTATAGTTCAGACAGCAGGTGGTATGCGGCAGGCGAAGAGATTTCACCATCCTTAACTGCAGTAATGTTGTCCAGTGTTTCTGCTGCAAATTTTACATCGTCAATAGCCTGCTGCAATGTTTTTTCTTTGGTTTCCCGTACGAAATCAGTTTTCGGTGATGTAATCTCTTCTGTAACAATGGGAACACCTCCCCACATATAAGCCAGGCAGCGGTAGGCCAATCCTCTGAAAAACCGGGCTTTTGCTTCAAATATTTTTTGTTGTTCTCCGGTAAGTTCAGATCCGGGTAAGCGGGTGATTACTGTATTTGCCTGTGCTATGATAAGATAGAATTTGTTCCAGTGTATTGCTATAATATCACTATTCGGATGATAGGCTGTTGCCATATTACTATGCCGGAATGTACTGGGTTCGCCATCAAATACGAGATCTGTACCGAATATGTAATCAAAAGGAGAATATTCATCACGTCCGAAGAAGTCATCCCTCACCAGAAAGTAAAGTTCATTGATTGACATATCGAAATCCGCTTCAGTAATGTATGAGTTTTCTCCACTCATAAAATCTTTTGGGTTTTCCCGCAGGAAAGAACTTTCATCGCATGCACTTAGCAGTGCGGCTAATGTAAATAAGAATATATATTTTTTCATATGGATAATTTTAGAATGTTACATTTAAACCTACAGTAAAACTTCTCATAACGGGTCTTCCCCAATATCCGCTGTTGGCTTCGGGATCCCAGCCTTTCCATTTAGTAAAAGTGAGCAGATTTTTACCATTTGCATACACGTTCAGGTTGTCAATACCAATGGTTTTTAACCATACTTTTGGCAGGTTATAGGAAAGTGTTATATCCTGTAGCCTTACAAAGCTTCTGGATTGGTAATTGGTTTGGCCAATGGTGGGTGCGCTGATAGATCTGGAGTAAGTGGCATCCGGATTGTCAGGCGACCAGTAATCGGCAGCCATTTCACTGATCCTGTTCCAGCGCAGGCTGTTATCGTTGCGCTGAAGTGTTTCACTGTTTTCAGCCATATAGCCGTTTTTCCCTCCTTGTATAGAATTAATAAAGAAACTAAAAGAGAAATCTTTATATACAAATCTGTTCATAATACCAAAACTATAGGCCGGATCTTCCCTCCCTAAAATGACACGGTCTTCGGGTGTGATTTCTCCCTCGCCTGTAACGTCCCTGAGCTTATAGTTACCCGGATGATACCCGGCCGGGATGTCATCGTCTACCTGCCATATACCGTCAATAATATATCCGTAAATAGCAGTGGTAGATTCGCCGATAAATAAATTACTGGCAATCAGGTCATCCTCTTTTCCATCGCCATCACTATCTTTTCCTAACAATGAAATAATTTTATTAGAGTTAGAAGAGATATTGAAAGTTGTACTCCACTCAAAGTCTTTGGTAACAATGTTTCTTGAGTTTAATGTAAGTTCGATACCCTGGTTTCTGATTTTCCCGATGTTAGTGCTGATTTGAGAGAATCCCGTAATGGTTGGCAGAGCAATATCATATAAGAGGTCTTTAGTGGTACTCCTGTATAAATCCAATGTTCCGTTTAACCGGTTATTTAGTAAATTGAAATCTACCGCGGCATTAAAACCTGCTGTCTTTTCCCATTTAAGATTTGGGTTTTGCAAAGAGGTTAACTCCTGTCTGATAACACTTGACCCACCGTCTCCGAATACATATCCCGCTTCTGCATTTACTCTTGCCAGCGATTTATACCGTTCTGTCTGGTTGCCGCTGATACCATATCCGGCACGTATTTTTAAATGATCTACCCAGGCTACGTTAAAAAAATCCTCTTCGGATAGTATCCAGCCTAACGCTACAGAGGGAAATACTGCAGTTTTATTGTTCTCTGCAAATCCTGAAAAGCCATCCCTTCTTACTGTGGCCGTCACTAAATAACGGTTCCGGAACTTATAGTTTACACGTGCCATCTGATACAGTAAGGCTTCGCTCCATGCATTGGAATTAGTATACTGGTTTTGTCCCTGTTGAAGACTGTTATATCCCAGTGTTAAACGGGAAAAACCGTCTGATATGGCATCCGTATAATCTTCTTTGCGCTCTGTTACCCCGTATAGTAATGTCGCGCCAATGCTATGGTCTCCAAATTCACGGTTATAATTTAATATATTATCAAATGTATAGTCATAATGGCTACGATGCCGTTTATAAGCTTCACCGGTTAAACTGGCTCCATATTCGCTGGCTCTGTAATATTCATCTATACGATAGTTGTTACCAAAGTTAAAGCGGTAGCTTAAACCTTTAACCGGTAGGTCAATTTCTGTATAAATATTGGCAAAGAAATAGTTATGCCGTTCACGGTCACTGATATTTGACCCCATAAAAGGATTGGTATCCAGCGTATTGAATGGATAAGGCCTTAATTCCCCGTTATCATCGTAGTGGGTAATTAGTGGACTTTGGGTAATTAATGCCCAGATGCCGGGTTCGGCTCCGTCCTGATTTACAAACGATCCGAATGCCTGAACTCCCAGTTTTAACCATTTGTAAGGTTGGAGATCAATATTCATGCGTATGCTGTTTCTTCTAAAGTCGTCATTCAGGATGAAACCTTCCTGGTTTGTATTGGAAAAGGATAATAGGTAAGATACTCCTTCGTTTCTGCCCGATACACTTAGTTTGTTTTCCTGGATGTATCCAGTACGTGTACCCTCGTCCCACCAACTATAATCATAAGGTGCTATCCCGTCACTCTGGGTGTTATCTCTCATAATTGCATCCGGCAGATAATCGGCAACCCTGAAATCCGGATTTGGAGTTTTGTAATCCGGCCCTTCATAAGCCCGGTCATAATAGAAGCCGGTTACCCATGAAAGATATTCGTTACGATTCATCGGACGAAAATTTTTCGTCGGGTTAGATACCGAGTAAGAAGTATTAAAAGAGATCCGGGTTTTTCCTTTTTTCCCTTTTTTAGAGGTAATAAGGAGTACTCCGTTAGCCGCCTGGGCACCGTATACCGCGGTAGCACTGGCATCTTTTAATACATCGACAGACTCAATATCGTCAGGATTGATAGAACTGAGTGAACTGGTGTAGATAATACCATCCAGCACAATCAGTACATCTTTGTTGCCTGAAAGAGTATTGGTTCCACGGATGGAGATGCTGGGGGTGGCACCTGCAGTAGTTGTCTGGCCAATGTTTAATCCGGGTATACTACCTTGCAGGGAATTTGCCAGATTAGTATTGGGCGACTTCTCGAAATCTTTCAGATTGGCACTTGCTACCGACCCGGTAAGGTCGGATTTCTTCATCGTACCATATCCTACTACTACCACTTCGTCCAGAGCAAGGGCATCTTCCTGTAATTGTATCCGGAGAATACGGTTTTGCCCCACCGGAATGTTTTGTGTGATACACCCAATGTAGGATACTTCAAGAATGGATTCGCTGGTTACAGGCAAATTAAAATGGCCGTCCAGATCTGTAATGGTTCCGGTTGTGGTTCCTTTGATCTTAATGTTTGCGCCGATAACAGGTTCTCCGTCCCTATCAACGACCTGCCCTGTCAATTCTATAGTCTGTGCATATATGCCAAAGGGAATAAAGCATACAAGCATAAGTAGAAGAGAGACTCTAAAGTTTTTCATTCAATAGGATTTTAAATGTTTAACAATGTTTATTTATATTAATGTATATGAAGCAAAAGTAAGTGTTATCCATATGCTCTACTATTCTGTTTTTTTGCCAAAAAAAGAAAGGATATTTGCAGGCTCTGTTATCCGGCCTGTTGCCGGTAACAGGTGGGTGTCATTCCCGTATGCCTTTTAAACATATTACCAAAGTGGGTCATCGTCATAAAACCACATTTTTCGGCAATACGGGAAATCTCTGTGTGGTCATTCTTTAGTAACCGGCAGGCATATCCGATTCGTAACTCCATAATAAATTGCAGGTATGTTTTTCCGGTTTTCTCTTTGAAATAACGGCAAAAGGCTGCCGGATTCATTGCCGCTACAGATGCAATATCGGCTAACTGGATAGGCTGTGTATAATTATAATTGATATAGGAAAGAACTTTTTTTATCCTGTTATCGGTAATAATTGTTGAAGCATCCTGAAAGTAAGACGCCGCGATACGCTCCTTTTGTTTATGAGTACCCATTTTATCTAACAGATATAATATGTTGATGATCTGGCTGAGTCCTGCTGAACCGGGTATTTCTTCTATAATCCGTATCAGTTCACTATTCCCGGCTGCCTGTGGAAAACAGACTCCACATTTTGATTCGGACAATAACCGCCTGATATGAGTGAATTGTGGGTAATAGGTAATCGCGTAATCCATGAAACTTTTTTCAAATTGTATAATGGTTCCTTTTACATACGGAGAATCATTCGTGAGGTGGTGTGGAAGGTTGGGGCCGGTAAGGAAGATTTCATTTTTACTATAATTTTCAATAGAGTCTCCTATAAACCTTTTGCCTGTTCCTTCTTTTATATAGATGATTTCGTATGCATCGTGAATATGGGAAGGAAACGTGAACTGCTCATATTTAAAGAACCGGGCTTTAATGGGATTTTCCCCCGAGAGCGACAACTGTTCGTGCATTAAATTTCTGATCAAACTATTTGTATTCATATCCGGTACCAGGTTTAAAGTTTGTGGTTGTAAAGAAAAGGAGACCGGATTCTATAAAAGGATACTATTTTTTATAAAAACGACTTTTTTTCGTCATTGACAAATTTGTGAACTATTTTTGACGAACCAATGGATGTTATTATGGAACGAAACTCCCATTTTTGTTTAACTCTTAATTCTCAAAAGAAATATACGATGATATACCGGTTTATAATACTGTTTTGTTTATTTATTCTATCTTCAGGGAGTATGTGTGCGCAACTGCTCAATATGCAAAAACTGGAACTTGAAGAAGGACTATCTAATAATTATGTATTCGATATAGCGCAGGATAATAAAGGGTTTATTTGGTTTGCCACAGCCTATGGACTGAACCGGTTTGACGGTACCAAATTTACTACTTATATGAATGATGCCGCAGAGCAGATTGTTACCGGCAATGATGTGAGGAAAGTTAAAGTAGATGAAAGAAGAGATAAACTATGGATAGGAACCCGGTGGAATGGTGTGAATGTGTTTGATTGTGTAACGGAAAAGTTTAGCCTGTATCAATATGAACCGGATAACCCTTACTCACTGTCTTCAAATAATATATCGGATATATTAGTAACGGAAGCCGGCGATGTATGGATATCTACTTTCGATGCAGGTTTAAACCGTTTTGATCCTGCAACGAATAGTTTCCGGCATTATAATACATCCCTTATTCCGGGTCTACATTCTGATATGATTAGTTGTTTGTCCGAAGCAAAAGGAGGAAATCTGTATATAGGATACCTGAACGGAGGTTTTACAATTCTGAATTTACGGGATAATCAGGTTGTTAATTATCTGCCGGGTGAACAATATCCTATAGCTTCTGTCCATGAAGTGCTGTGTTTTTATACCGACCGGGATGATACAACATGGATAGGAACAAGTCTGGGTGTATATATTTTTAATCCCCAAAGTGGGGCTTTCCGGAGTCTGGGGGATATACCCAACGTGCCGGAAACGCTCCTGAATACCGGTGTAAATAGTATTTTACGTTCTTCTAACGGACGTTTTTGGATGGGTACAAGTTCTGTCTCTGTTATTTTGATACGGATAATATGGATGATGTACGGGAAGGTAGAAGCAGGATACATAATATATGTATAGAGAATATATATACCGGCCAGACAAATCCGTCTGTTTTTTCTATTTTTGAGGATGCTTCGCAGAATGTTTGGATCGGTACAAATGGAGGAGGAGTAAGGTTTATCAGTAAAGTTGAGCCGTTTTTTCATTCATGGGAGGCTGCGGCTATACCGGGAGTTGTGAATGGCATGAGTGATAAAGAAGCATGCACCATTTGTGTGGACGATGAAGGATATATCTGGATTGGTGCTGACGGCGGAGGTATTAATGTATATGGGAACGGAATCCATTCGAGGGTATATAGCCGGGAGTCAGGTGATTTAACAGTGAATGCTTTTTTACTTCGTTGAAAGATCATAATGGAAATATTTGGTTTGGTGGGATGTATACCGATATAAATATTTATAATGTCCACGATAAACGATTTTACTATTATAAAACAATTCATACAACTATAGTCTCATCTCTACATCAGGATGAACATAAAAATATCTGGATAGCTACCAGTCATGGAATTGAAATATACAATCCTGATACCGGAGAAAAAAGATTGATAACTAAAGATAATAGTGACCTTCCCAGTAATTATATACAGACTATTTCTCAGGATGCCCGGGGATACTTATGGATTGGAACAATGGATAAAGGTATTTCTATATACGATTCTTTGAATGAGCGTTTTACCAATATTAATGCCTGTAAAGGTTTTGCTTCGGATATGGTTCGGTGTATATTCCGGGATTCAAAGGATAGAATGTGGGTAGGAACGGGCGATGGCCTGGTTGTGTTTCCTACGCAGAATAATGTATCCTCTTTCCGGGTATATAATACTGCGGATGGGTTAGAGTGTACCTATATCCGTGCGATACAGGAAGACGAAGAAGGAAATATCTGGATGAGTACGAATGTGGGCATCAGCTGTTTTCTTGAAACAGAGAATAAGTTTCTGAATTATAACCACCGGGACGGTACGCTGTTTGGCGATTATATGAATGGTTCTGCAGCTAAAGATCCGGCAGGGAGGATCTATTTTGGTTCTGCCCGGGGTGTGTGCTATTTTGATCCGAAGGAGAGACCGTATGATATACAATTACCTCCGGTTGTTTTTACCGAATTTAGTATTCATGAACAGTTCAATGAAGACCGGACAATCCCGGTAGACCGGAATAAAGTATCTTTGAATTATACACAGAATACGTTTACTGTTTCATTTGGAATTATGAATTATGCCCTGCAGAAACAGGTTGAATACCTGTATAAACTGGAAGGGCTGGATGATACCTGGTACAGGCTTGGGCATACTAATCAGGTAACGTTCCATAATATACCTTATAAAAATTATACCCTGGTTGTAAAAGCACGGCTGCGTAATCAGGAATGGCCGGATAGTTCCAGCCGGTTAAGTATCTCTATCAAGCCTCCTTTCTGGTTTAGTAACTGGGCGAAAGGGGGTTATGCTTTGTTTTTTATTGGTGTGATTGTCTTCGTAGCGTTGTCTTACAAAAGACGGGTAAAACTACGCAATACGCTTTTACTGGAAGAAGAGAACAGAAAACGCCAGCAGGAAATGAATGAAGAACGTTTACGATTTTATACCAACATAACACACGAACTACGCACCCCTCTTACCCTTATACTGGGGCCGCTGGAGGACTTCCGAAGCGAATCTAACCTGACTTCCGTACAATCCCGGCGGATATGTTTGATACACCAGAATGCGACCCGGCTACTGAACCTTGTTACGCAGATCCTGGAGTTTAGAAAAACAGAAACCCAGAACAGGAAATTAACCGTCAGATATGCAGATCTGAGCGAGGTGATACGGGAAACCGGTATGAAATATAAAGAGTTGAACCGCAACCCGCTAATTCTCTTTTCCGTTTTTATAGAAACTGAAAAAACAAAGGTTTGGTTTGACCCTGAAGCAATCACTGTGATGTTGGATAATCTGCTATCTAATGCGTTTAAGTATACGGAGAAAGGAGCTATTTCACTTATTCTGCGTTCTGTTACCGAAAATGATCTGGAATATACGGAAATAGAAGTAACAGATACCGGTACCGGAATTGCAGATAAGGATATTTCCCAAATATTTGAACGTTATTATCAGGCCAAAGATAGACCCAATACACCGGGTACCGGTATCGGCCTGGCATTGGTGAATAATCTGGTGAATCTTCATCAGGGAAAAATAGCTGTTATAAGCAAACAGGGAATAGGCAGTTCCTTCCGCATCAGATTACTTACCCGGAATACCTATCCCGAAGCTGTCCATCTGGAAGCGAAGGAAGATATAAAGAATGAGGAGGAAAAAGAGGGCAAACCTATTTTGCTGGTAGTTGAAGATAATGCGGATGTACGGGAATACGTAACCAGTGCTTTAGCCGATTATTATGAAGTGATAACCGCTGAAAATGGGATAGAGGGGCTGGAACTTGCTTTGATGAACATACCGGATGTTGTAGTAAGTGATGTATTGATGCCGGTGAAAAACGGTATAGACCTTTGCAGGGAATTAAAAACGGATATCCGCACCAGCCATATCCCCGTTATCCTGTTGACGGCAAAAGATGCCTTATTGGATAAAGCCGAAGGGTACGATGCCGGAGCAGACTCCTATATTACCAAACCGTTCAGTGCGGTGCTGTTGCGCAGCCGTATCCAGAACCTATTGGAGAACCGAAAGAAAATTGCTGATATAGTAGTTTCTAATACTTCTTTGAAGCAGTCTATTATTAAAGAGTCCCTGAATAAAATAGATAACGATTTCCTTGATAAATTTACTGGGATAGTAGAGCAGAATCTAAAAGATGAAGAAGTGGATATTGCCTCTATTGCGAATCAGATGAATATGAGCTACTCTTCTTTGTACAGGAAGATCAAGGCACTTACCTCGATGTCAATCAATGAATTTATCCGGAAAATAAAAATCCGGAAAGCAGAATCGTTCTTATTATCCGGCGAGTATACCGTATCTGAAGTGGCCTACCGTGTAGGATTCAACTCCGCTGCTTATTTCCGCAAATGTTTCAAAGAAGAATTCGGTGATACCCCTTCGGAATATTTAAAGAAAATGAAGGGAACCCCTTAACCCCCTAAAGGGGGGATTTTCGACCTTTACGTTCGGCGTAGCGTCCTCGCCAATGTCGCAGGCTTAAGAAAAAAGGTGTTTAATATAAGCATATTTGCTAGCGCGGATCTCCGAATTGAAAATCGGCCTTAGCCAATCCGTGCTTCTTTACCGCCTGTTAATTCAGGCACAGATTTAAATCTGCGCCAGCAAAAAATAGTTGTATGTTCTACGTTCGGCGTAGCGTCTTCGCTACGTCGTTTTAAAAAGTGAGGCTCCTGCCTCACATGAAGCTGGAGCTTCATAAGATTTTAGCGACTTAGCGAGGACGCTACGCCGAACGAAGGACTTTTGTTTTTGTTTTGACACACCCCTAACCCCTCTCAAGAGGGGAAAGATTACAACAAACTATCCGGACAAAGATTGTCTTTTTCGATGTCTTTAAAATAGTTGTATGTTCCTACTTTCAGTTCGGCACAGGCTGCTTCGTCGCAAACGATGATACCTTTGGGATGTAATTGCAGGGCTGTGATTGTCCACATCTGGTTTACAGCTCCTTCTACTGCCTGTTGCATGGCGCGGGCTTTGTTGTGGCCATTAACCAGGATCAATACCTCTTTAGCATCCAGTACGGTTCCGACACCTACAGTTACAGCTGTTTTCGGTACTTTGTTTACATCATTGTCAAAGAAGCGTGAATTGGCAATAATAGTATCTGCTGTCAGCGTTTTTATACGTGTACGGGATGATAAAGAAGATCCCGGCTCATTGAATGCAATATGTCCGTCAGGGCCAATACCTCCCAGGAACAGGTCAACACCTCCTGCGGCTTTCATTTTCTCTTCGTAGGCAGCGCATTCTGCTTCCAGGTCAGCAGCATTTCCATTCAGAATATTTACATTTTCTTTTGGTATATCAATATGGCTGAAGAAGTTATTCCACATAAAAGAGTGGTAGCTTTCAGGATGGTTCTGAGGCAAACCAACATATTCGTCCATATTGAACGTAATTACATTTTTGAAAGACACAACTCCCTGCTGATATAGTTCAACCAGGTTTTTGTGCATTCCAAGCGGAGAAGACCCTGTAGGCAAACCTAATACGAAAGGTTTTTCTGCTGTAGGGTTGGCGTTTCTGATTTTTGCAGCAACATAATTGGCTGCCCATTTTGATAACTGCCCGTAATCAGGCTCGATAATAACTCTCATGATATTTGTATTTAGTGCTAAGTTATACCTCTTTTAATTTCTTTGCCATAGCATCACCTAAAGCGAGGCATTGGGTATATGTATCTGCGCAAACGCCCTGTTTCTGTTCCACAGGAGTTCCCACTACTTCCCATTTCATATCTTCTCCGAAGGTGGCCAACCGTTTTACGGCAGCACCGGCCCATGTAAACGATCCGAAGTATCCGTATACCCGGTTCTTAATATCCCGGACTGCTATTTTACTTAGTATAGATTCTATTTTCGGGAAAAGCTGTCCACTGTATGTCGGACTTCCTACAATCACACCTTTATATTTAAATACATCCTTTAATATATTGGATGCCGGACTTTTACTAACATTGTGTAAAACAATGTTTTTTATTCCGCCGGCAGATAGTGCCGAAGCAACAGCTTCTGCCATTTGTTCCGTATTACCGTACATGGAACCGTATATAATAGTGACTCCCTCGTCGGCGTCGTACCGACTTAGCTTATCATAGATTGCGATAGCTTTCTGTACGTTTTCGCGCCATACCGGACCATGGGTAGAGCAGATTGTCTGAATATCCAGCCCGGCCAGTTTTTGCAATGCCTTTTGTACAGGATTCCCATATTTACCCACAATATTGGAATAATAACGGATCATCTCTTCCCAATAATGGTCTGTATTGATATCCGTGTCTACAATACCTCCGTCCAGCGTACCGAATATACCAAATGCATCAGCCGAGAAAAGTATTTTATCTTTCGGGTCGTATGTTAACATAACTTCCGGCCAGTGTACCATAGGTGCCATGTAGAAACTAAGTTCGCGGCTACCGGTAGATACGGTATCTCCCTCTTTTACTTCGTGCAGGCCGGTTGTAATACCATGATATCCCTGCAGCATATTAAACGTTTTGATGTTACCAATGATCTGAACATCCGGGTATTGCTGGCGCAGTAAACGGATACTACCCGCATGGTCAGGTTCCATATGATCTACCACCAGATAATCCAATGTACGGCCATTCAGTGCATCACTGATTTTTTTCAGAAAAATATCCGAGTAACAAACATCTACCGTATCGATCAATACTGTTTTCTCGTCTACGATCAGGTATGAGTTGTAAGACACGCCGTAAGGTAACGGCCATAAATTTTCAAATAAGGCTTTCTGGCGGTCGTTTACACCGACATAATAAATCTTATCTGCAATTTCTTTTAATTTATACATAATAGGTTTCAAATTAATTCTTTTTCCTGAGGGCGTGCCAGATACACCAGCAACCCAGTAGTACGAACGGAATACTCAGCCATTGGCCCATATTCAGCGTCATGTTTTCTTCGAATGCTTCCTGGTTATTTTTCAGCATTTCAATAAAGAAACGCGATCCGAAGATACAAATCATGAAGATACCAAAAATAAGCCCCTCTTTTTTATAGGCTTCTTTTTTAAAGTATAACCACATGCAAAGAACAAAGGTGAGAAGGTAACACAAGGCTTCGTATATCTGGGTAGGGTGGCTGGGTAGGGAAAATATGGGATCAGCCCCAATGCGCCAGGCATGCAGGTTTTCGATAAAACGGAAACCCCAGGGTGCATCCGTGGGGTGTCCGTATATTTCGTGATTCATCAGATTCCCTAAACGTATCATTGCCGCAACCAGCCCTGTTGGAACTACCAGCTTATCAAAAGCCCATAGCATACTTTTGTGGCTTACACGTTTGGAATAGAAATAGATAGCGATGATAATACCCAGTGTGCCACCATGGCTGGCGAGGCCGCCTTCCCATACTTTTAGTATTTCGATAGGATTGGCCAGGTAATAACCGGGGTTATAAAAAAGACAATGTCCTAACCTGGCTCCAACCACTGTTCCGATTACCGTATAGATCAATAGAGAGTCTATCCATGCCGGATTTAACTTCTCTTTTTTCCACATCAGAGATACAATATAGTATCCGATAGCAAAACCAACGGCAAACATTAGTCCATACCAACGTATTTCGCGGGATCCTATACTGAAAATCGTGGGATCGGCTGTCCAGGTTATATAATTTAGCATTGTCAATTAAATTAAACGAGTCTTCTGATTAAATCTTCTTTATCGCCATACAACATATCAATCACCGGTAATTCGATCATTGTATATGCGCCGGGTTGTTGTTTGAAGCTGGCACGTGCAACAGAGATTAATACCTGTGCCGTTAATGCCGGGTTGTTGATCTTCATATCGAAGCCGATCAACTGGTTCTGAGTTTGTCCGGATACTCCTTTGCGGGTCAGGTTCACACCATGTCCCATATCCAGCAGATTATCCACACAATCTACCTGTATTACATGAGTTTCGTCGTGTACAAAATAGTCGTCCGCTTTGATTGCAGCAGCTACTTTTTCAAACTCATATCCCTCTTTTACTTCAATGTATACCATCCGGCGATGAATACCTGTTCCAACCGGGATAGTCATACTTAAAGCAGCTTTCACCCCTTCAATAGCTTTCACGGCTACTGTATGGCCCATACTCATACCGGGGCCAAAGTTTGTATAGGTAATTCCTTTCGGAACCATGGCTTCCAGCAGTGCGCGAACTACAGAGTCGCTTCCCGGGTCCCAGCCTGCTGAAATAACAGCTACTGAATTGTTGGCTTTTGCCACTTCATCCAGTGAGCGGCGAAGTTCCACAATACCACCATGGATATCAAAACTATCAACTGTATTAATACCCTGTGCCAGAATTTCTTTTGCGAACTCTTCTACGCTGCGGGTAGGAGTAGCCAGAACAGCTACATCAACGTTCTCTAATTTAGAAACACTATCAACAACCGGATAGTTTTTCAACTCATCGGGCACATCATTCGGATTACGACGTACAACACCCGCTACTTCAAAATCCGGAGCCGCTAAAATAGCCTCCAGTACATACTTGCCAATGTTTCCATAACCCACAATGGCTGCTCTAAATTTCTTCATATTGATTGTTATTTTCTTTTCAAACAGGTACAAAGATAAAAAAAAAGTAGTTGGTACTTAGTTGTTAGTAGTTGGTAGATTTCGGAAATAGGTTATAAAAAGAATCAATATAAATAAAACAGGAAACAGTAGGTTATTCTCTTTTTTCCGGATTTGCATTAGTAGAGTCCTGCTGTTTAATTAGTGATACTCCCGGAATACTGGCAAAGAATAGCAAAAACGGACAGTAATCCTATCATTAAATAGAAATTACTGTCCGTTTTTTTACGATCCCGGATCAGCCCGGAATTAAGATTTTATTGATGCTTTTATTTTACAACCAGATAGGTGTTCCGTTGTAGAAGTCGAGTATTTTGGCACGGAAGATGAAGGTGTATTTAGCCTGGGCCTGTTCGGACAGGCTTTGTGCCAGTTTAGTTTTTGCTTCGTTGAATTCGTAGGCCGTACTTTTACCTGCGTTGTACCGTTCTTCCGCATATTTGAATGCTTCTTCGTTTGCCTCTACTGATTTACCGGATGCAATTAGTTTATCCTGTGAGGCAGCTGCATTATAATAGGCCTGCTGTATCTCTTTGTAGAGGTTCTTTTTAGTATTATCCATTATCAGCTGGCGGTTGATAATAGCTACTTTGGCATTCCGTACATTGTTTCTCGTCTGGAAACGGTTGAAGATTGAAATACTAAGACTTAGCCCTATGTATTTACGCGCATTATTTTTCCATTGCTCACTAAAATTTCTGTTTATAGCATCTTCACCGGATGAGTGATAGTAAGAGTTGTAATAACCGGCTGAAAGATTGAGTTTCGGATAATATCCCGCACGGGCAATCAACAGATTTTTCTCCTGGCTTTGTAGCAGGTATTCCTGTTCGCGTATCTGAGGTTTGAAAGTAACAGCATGGTCATAAATATTATCGGGTGGCAGGATGCTTCCCATATAGGTGGCAATTGCATCTTCTGTATCGGGAGCTACAACCTCAAAACCTGCACCATCTCTTTCCAACTCCAGTAACTACACCAAATTAAGTATAGCCAGTTTTACATTGTTGCGGGCTTCCGATAGGGTTACTTCATCGTTAGCCAGTTGCGCTTTCATATCATATAATTGTGAAAGGGGAACTTTTCCTGCACTTACCAATGATTCTGTACGGGCTACTTGTTCGCCTACCAGAGATACCTGTAACTCTGCTATTTTTTGTATCTCTTTGTAATACAGTATATCTAAATAGGTTGCGGTAACATTCATCGCCAAATCTTCCTGGGCTTTTTCAGGCTTTCTATAGTAGCCATTAAATCCAGTTTACCGGCTGCAATGTCGTTTTTGATTTCAAAACCATCAAACAACGGCATGCCGGTTGAGATTCCGAACGAAGTATTGGATGAATTCTGGTTTACATAAGTATTATCAACGTTTAACGAACGTCCGAAACTGAAATCTTCCCCTACACTTGCATTCAGATTAGGTAGCCAGCGGTATTTACTGGTGTTCAGACTAATCTCCCGGCTCTCCTGTTCAAGGGCCAGTTGTTTTAACTGGATATTGTGTTCGATTGCGTACTCAATACAGTCTACTAATGTCCATGCTCTTTCCTGTGCTTTCAGGGCATTCCCTGACAGGAAAACAGCAAGAATGAATAAGATAGAATAGTTTTTCATCTCTTCTGATTATTCGTTTTATTTACCGGGAGTTATTACAGAACCGCGTATTTTACTCTCTTCATCCAATCCTTCGGTAATCTGAATTTTAATACCGTCAGACAGCCCTACCTCTACGTACTGTTTCTCGAAAGTTTGTTCGGGTAGTTCCTGGGTTAATACATGCACAAAAGCAGAGCCATTGCTGAATTCAATACAGTTTTCCGGTACGGTTAGTACATTCCGGACTTCTTTCAATACAATTTCGCCATTGGCACTATAACCGGCACGGATAAATACATCTTCCGGAATCTGTACAGCGGCTTTGATCTCGAACATAATGGCTCCGTTCTCTTCTACTCCTTTCGGAGAAACATATTCCAGTATCGCATCGAACTGTTGTCCGTCCAGTGCTCCCACTGTTAGTTTCAGCGGCATGCCTTCGTGGATGCGGCCTACTTCGGTTTCATCTACTTTACCCACAAATAACATGTTATTCATATCGGCTACCGAAGCAATAGTCGTACCGTCGTTGAATGTGTTTGATTCGATAACAGAATTTCCAACTTTTACCGGAACATCGAGTATCATCCCTGTAATAGTGGCACGCACCTGTGTATTACTGGTGGCTGCGGATTTTTTAGTAATACCGTCCCGGATGATATCCAGATTATCGATGGCATTTTCCAATTCTTCTTTTGCTTTTTTGTAAGTGGCCAGCGATAATTCATAATCTTCCCGGGCAACTACTCCCTGTTGATATAGCTGTTCGTCCCGTTCATGCGATGACCTGATCTGTTGTAAGTTGATTTCTGCTACCCGTATACGTGATTCAGCGGTGTTAAGCTGGACCATTTCAGGGATTACTTTGATCCGGGCAATAATTTCACCTTCCCGTACCATTTGTCCGGCTTCTTTCATTAATTCAGAAATAATACCTGACATTTGTGGTTTGATGAGTACTTCATCCCGCGGTTCTACCTTTCCGGTTGCCACTGTTTTTGTTTCAACATCTCCTATAGAAGGTGTTACAATTTCGTATTCAGTTTTTACGGGCCGGGATTTTTTCCATAAAAAATAAAATGTGCCTATCACTGCGAATCCTACCAAACATAGAAGGATGATTTTTCCAATCTTTTTCATCTGGGTACTTATTGTAATTTATTATTATTCTTCACGTATTGCATCAATTGCTTTAATCTGGAGTGCCCTCCAGGTGGGTATCAGTCCTGCAAATAATCCACTGGCCAGCAGTACAACGGTTGCTATAACGGCAGTACCGATATGTATTTCCGGATTTTCAAAAAATGTACCGTCTGATCCGTTGTCGGTACCCATAGCCCGGCTTATCAAATCAAGTATAAACACACCGAGGCTTAATCCCATCATCCCGGCTATTGCTGTAAGCATCAGACTTTCGCTCATGATCTGCGACATAATGTTCCAGGGTTTCGCTCCGATAGCCCGGCGTACACCTATTTCGCGGGTACGCTCCCGTACTGTTACCATCATAATGTTGCTGACTCCGATTACACCGGCCAGTAAAGTTCCTAAACCAACGAACCAAACCAGACTGTTAATCCCCAAAAAGAGATTTTCAAAGGTTTCAAATTGTTTGGCAATCGTAAAACTATTAACCGCCTGTGGATCGGTGGGAGAAATCTCATTCTGCGATTTCAGAATCGCCTTAATGTCTTCTACCAATATGTCGCAATCATACCCATCCTGAGCAGTTGCACACAGAAACCAGAATTTATCTCCCTGGTTCGACGTTTGCTGCAAAGTAGTAAAGGGCAGCATAATACTTTCGGATGTTCTGCCTCCGATCTGTGCTTTGGGCTTCGGTTTAATTACTCCGACTACCTGGTAGTAAATACCGTTTACCCGTATATATTGACCCACCGGGTCTTCATCCCTGCTGAATAAGACCTCTTCTACGATATCTCCGATCAGACAAACTTTGCGTCTCTCTTTTATATCAATATCATTTAAGAGTCTTCCTTTTAATATATGTTGTGTTTCAATATTGAAGAAGTCCGAATATACCCCACGTACATTATACGTACCGGCTTTCTGTCCTTTTACTACATTATTTTCACCTCCCCACGACATCACCATAGGTGAGATATATTTAAGGCCTTTTACCCGTGCCCTGATAGTTTCAATATCGCGGTTACGCATGCTCCACCAGCGTCCTTTTCTGTATCCTTTATAGGCTTCACCTGTACGGTTCGTAAAGAAAAAAGCGGAGTTTGTAGCAAATCCGTCTACATTTTTATAAATGCCGTTTTTCATACCGTTTCCGGCACCTAATAACAAAACCAGCATCAGAATGCCCCAGAATACCCCTAATCCCGTCAGGAAGCTCCGTGTTTTATTCCGGGTAATCGTAACCCATATTTCCTGCCAACGATCTAAATCAAACATTTGTTTATATTTTACTATTTCTGTACCCTCTTAGTCCCCCCCCTTAGGGGGTTAGGGGGTTATTCATGTCTCATCGCTTCAATAGCTGTTACTTTTACTGCTTTCCGGGCCGGGAAATAGCCGGCTAATACCCCTGCGATTACGAGTAAAGCCACGGCAAAGAAGGCAATATCCAAACCAACCGTAGGGTTGGTAAAAATACTCATCGTGTCATTGCGTGTTCCGGCTCCCGTATTGGCCGCTTCCATAATGGCATTAACTCCTTCTGTTACTCCGATACCGATTACCATACCAATATAGCCGAATATCATTGTGATAATGATTGATTCTATTACTACTAGTTTAATAATGGAAATGGGGGTTGCGCCAATGGCTTTACGTATCCCGAACTCACGGGTTCTTTCTCTTACCGTAATCAGCATGATATTGCTTACGCCAACGATACCGGCAGCCAATGTCACCACTCCGATAACTCCTACAAAGACAGTGATAACCCACAGGATTTTATTGATCATCATAAAGTCTTCCAGTGTACTCCACGTTCCTAAAGCCCGCCGGTCGGCCGGGTCAAACCAATGCCGTTGCCCCATCTGTTCCCGCAGGCGTTCGGCAAAGGCATCGTATTCCTGCTGTGTATTAATACCTATCATCGTAAAAGCAACTTCGTCTACTCCATATCCGGATCTATATAAGGCCTGCGAAGTAGAAAATGGTATATAAGCCGGAACATCGTATGTGTTATTCTCCACATGGTACACGCCTATAACCTGAAATGGTATTTTACCGATCTGTACCCATTTGCCTACCGGATCAATCTGCCGGAAAAGGGTTTCCTGCATCTGAGGACTAATCACCACTACTTTTCTTTTCTCCTGAATATCCACATCGTTTATGAAACGTCCCTTTCCCGCATGCATCTCTACATTGTCGATCAATGCTTTGGTGGGGTGTACTCCCTGTACAGAGTAGCTGTTATATTCTTCGCCATACGTAATATCAAAGTTATGGTAGTTTACTCCCGTTATCATTTCAATTTCGGGATTCTCCCGGAGTAGAAAATCTATTTCATCGTTCTTGAATGTAATACGCCGGTTTTGCTGCATTCCTTTATAAGGCATACTGGTCCAGCGGGGCCACATCTCCAAACGGTTCAGAGAGTAATTGCGGAAATTAAGCATCATCCCATTCCGTAATCCATTACCGGCTCCCAGCAGGATGATCAGCATTAATATACCCCATGCAACCGAAAATCCGGTCAGGAACGTACGGAGCTTATTCTTCTTGACTGTGCTCCAGATTTCCCGGAAATTATCAAAATCAAACATGGCCTTTTCCTTTACCGGTTCCTTCTATGATGCCGTCTTTTACCCGGATGATCCGGTCGGTGACATCTGCCACACTGGGTTCGTGTGTAACAATAATCATAGTCATCCCGTCGTTGTTAACTTTGCGGAGTAAATCCATAACTTCAACGGTTGTAACACTATCCAGTGCTCCGGTTGGCTCATCTGCCAGAATTACCTGGGGCTGTGCAATCAGTGCCCGTGCGATAGCGACACGCTGTTTCTGTCCTCCGGACAATTCGTTCGGCATATGCTCTGCCCAGTCTGCCAGGCCTACCATATCCAGATATTCCATGGCCATAGCATTCCTTTTCTTACGTTTTATTCCCTGATAATAGAGAGGAAGGGCCACGTTTTCCACAGCATTTTTAAATGTGATCAAATTGAAAGATTGAAAAATGAAACCGATCATACGGTTGCGGAGTTCGGCAGCCCGGGTTTCACTCAGATCTTGTATCAACTGGCCGTTGAGGGTATAACTACCTGTATCGTATGTATCAAGTATACCAAGAATGTTTAATAAAGTAGATTTACCGGAACCGGATGCTCCCATAATAGCTACCATCTCTCCCTTTTCGATATTCAGGTCAATACCTTTTAGTACGTGGAGCGGGGCTCCGTTGTAGTACGTTTTATTAATGTCTTTTAGTTCTATAATCATAGAAAGTGTTTTTCTATATGTATAAGACGAACAAATGAAAAAAAAGTTACAGATTAGGTTGTAAACTTTTCATATCCGCACACAAATATATGTGTCATCTGATTACCTTGTAACGCAAGGTACCTATATTTATAAATAATTAACGGTGGAAGGGTGAAAGCAAGATATATTTTATAGCAAAACTGTAGTGTTATTTAGGATAAGGCAAAGTGTATAATTGTAAACAGCGTTTAGGTGATTAATATCTGTTAATGCCATAAAACATACATAATTAATTGCTATATAGCTTATTTATATTTTGTTTTGTCATACTTATGAGATGCTTGTGAAATAAATATATAAATAGGTTACTTAATATAAAAGTTGAATCCTTAGAATAATTATTTTTTATGTATAAAAGCTTATATGTTTTTCTCTGTTTTTTCATGTATTAGTTGTAAAAAAGAGGTCTCGATTCAGAGTTTTGATACTTTCTGGAATCAGTTTGACATAATTGGTAATTATGAAGTGATTGGAAATGATTCGGTTTTGATATGTGACTTGTCGAAAGTAAAACAAAGCCATATTCTACCTGTTGAATTAATTGCGAAAGACATAGAAATCTTATTATTAGATCAGGATAATGAAGATGCCTTGATTGCAACCAGTTTAGCTATCCCTTATTTATCAGAAAATTATATTGCGGTAACAGACGGTAGTCATTCTCCTTTAAAATTATTTGATAAAGAGGGCACATTTTTGAGGCACATTGGTGGGATTGGTCAGGGTCCAGGAGAATACACTATAATAGGTAAAATTCAGTTAGATGAAGATAATAATCGAATATACATATTACCTGTAGCTTCAAACCAGATACTTGTATATGATTTTGATGGAAATTTGTATTCTTCTATTCCTTTATGCGAATTCGTATTATATGGAAATTCTTTTAAAGTTGATAGTCAAAAAGAAGAGATTTTAATAACTAAACCCGTTAGCCCGTAAACAGAATATATTCTTTGGATACAGGATTTTTCAGGAAATAGGAAGCAGGGTATTCCTATGGCTGATTATTACAACGATGTTACTTATTTTGCAGGATATACTATGACATCGTTCCGGACAGATTATGTTGATTTTTATATGCAGCATTTGGGGAATAAAGATGAATACTTTTATCATTATATTCCGGAAGAGAATATTCTGTGTCCGGTTTTTAAACTTCGGAATCCCGGAGATTTTTCTTCTGTTTCTATAAATGAGCTTCCCGGACAATTTATCATATCACAAACAAAAGATATGGGAGTTGGAAATGATCTAACATCTACTACTCAGGTCATAATTGATAAAAAGACTTTAAGAGGTTTTTATTTTACTGGATTTGAATTATCGTCTGGAATTGTATTTAATGAATACGGGGCAACCACAAGAATGTTGGGTCCGTATTTTACTATTTTGAATTTTGGCAGTGATATAATAACTAAAATAAAATCAGTAAATACTTCAACATTATCGAATGAACAAAAGAAGGAGTTACTGGAATTTAAAGAGTTATTAGAGAGTAAAAATCAAAATGATGATACCAGTTGGTTGATTTATGGTATATTAAAATAAGGATATGATTCATTTTGAAACAAAGAATGGTATAAAATACCGATATTCAAAAAACAGCAAAATGTTTTTATAGGATACGGAATCTAAATACACAAACTATTATAGATCCAAATAAGAATTTCTTTCTGCTTATGATTTTTTAATACAATATGAATTAGTATTAAATAAAACAGATCTGTGCTATTTGGCAGAATAATACCGGAAATAAGATAATTTGGGGTCAGATAGGATATTGAACGAAATAGTTATCTTTGTGTTTATGAAAGAAGATATAATTATTTACGTTTGATATGAAACTTACCTATATATTCCATAGTGGTTTTCTGATTGAAGGAGATAACTTTTTTCTTCTGATTGATTTTTTTATGGATACGGATGGTCCTGATTCCGGACTGGTACATGATTGGTTATTGAAACAGGAGAAACCTCTCTATGTATTGTCTTCGCATTTTCATGCGGACCATTTTAATCCGGAAATTCTTACATGGAAAGAGAGGAAAAAGAATATAACCTATATTTTCTCTAAGGATATTCTGAAACGGAAACGGGCGAATGCCGGTGATGCTGTTTACCTGAAAAAAGGAGATGTATATGAAGATGCTACTCTTTTTGTGAAAGCTTTTGGGTCGACAGATGTAGGTGTCTCTTTTTTTATAAAGGCAGGCGGTAAAACTATTTTTCATGCCGGAGATCTGAATAACTGGCATTGGAAAGATGAATCGACTGACGAAGAGGTTCGCCAGGCTGAGAACCATTACTTGCGGGAACTGGAACTTGTTGCAAAAGAGGTGCATCAACTGGATGTAGCTATGTTTCCCGTTGATGCCCGGATGGGTTCGGAGTATGCCAAAGGAGCGGAACAGTTTATGGAAGCGATTCCTGTAAAGTTGTTTGTGCCGATGCATTTTGAACCTGATTTTAAACACGAGGCACAGATATTCCGTGTATTTGCAGAGCAAAAAGGCATCCGGTATTTCATGATTACTAACAAAGGAGATTCAATTCAATTTTAAATATATATATCCGATGGAAATTAAAAGTAGATTTGATCATTTTAATATTAATGTAACTGATCTGGAAAGGAGCCTGGCTTTCTATGATAAAGCACTGGGTTTGAAAGAACAACGTCGTAAAGTGGCGGAAGACGGTTCTTTTATATTGGTGTATCTGGGTGATGAAACAACCGGATTCCTGCTGGAATTAACCTGGTTGCGTGACCGGAATGAACCGTATGAACTGGGAGATAACGAAAGCCATTTGTGTATGCGTGTTGCCAATGATTACGACGAAACCCGCAAATACCATAAAGAAATGGGATGCGTATGTTATGAAAACGAACAAATGGGACTCTATTTTATCAATGATCCGGATGATTACTGGATCGAAATCCTCCCTTTGGCAAAATAAAGACTCTTTTGGATTCAAATAGCCCTGGTTTATAAATTGACATTTTGTTATTGAAAGTAGATCTGTTTAATAATTTTGTCACAATATGTGTGAAAATAAAAACAGGTGCCAATTGTTGAAATCAGGCTTTCAGAGACCCTAAAAAAAATGTACACCGTAATGGTTGCCCCGGTTACACGTAAGCGATGCTCCGGTTA